>JAYUPT010000231.1:0-2863 GCA_043759965.1 Aestuariivirga sp.
GAAGATGATCTCCTCACATGTCTGAACAATGGCGAACTTTATGCGGCAACTTTGGATGTGTTCAACAAAGAGCCTCTGCCAAAAGCAAGCCCGCTATGGTCACATCCAAAAGTAACACTAACTCCCCATGCCGCAGCTGATTCCGACCCCGAAACCATTTGCCGTTATGTTCATCTGCAAATTCAAAAATTTGAAAATGGCGGACAATTAGAAAATCTGGTGGACCGTGATCGCGGCTACTAAGGTTAACGCCACCTTAACTTTTAGCTTTTGCAACTGGAAGTGATCAGCTAGAAGGCCTTTCAACGCCAAACTGGCAGAGAAGTCAGCGCGTTTTTTTGGGGGTTTAAACCTATGTGGACTGAATTTAAAAACTTCGCGTTTAAAGGCAACGCATTCGACCTCGCCATCGGTGTGATCATGGGTGGCGCATTCGGCAAGATCGTTGACTCGATGGTGGGTGATTTGATTATGCCAATCATTGGCGCGGCCACTGGCGGCGTAAATTTCAGCAACTATTTCTTGGGCCTCAGCTCAGCTGTAAATGCAACAAACTATGCTGATGCCGCCAAGCAGGGGGCCACCTTCGGCTATGGCAATTTCATCACAGTGCTGATCAACTTCTTGATACTTGCTTTCATTCTTCTGCAATTGGTGAAGATGTCGAACCGCATGAAGAAGGCTGAACCACCAGCACCACCAGCAGCGGCTTCAACATCAGAAGTGTTGCTGAAAGAAATCCGTGATGCACTTGCTCCTAGAGCAGCAGTTCCTAAAGCCGCAGCTCCCAAAGCTGCAGCCAAGAAGAAGTAATTTTTTCGCATATAGCTATGAAACCCGGGTGCTGGTCGCTCGGGTTTTTTATTGCCATAAGAGGCAATGAACCAGATTCTCAAAGCCCTCACGCCACAAGTTCAAGCTGAACCAGAAAGCGGCATTGTAACCGCCGCCATGCACGGATTCACCAAGCCGGGGATTATTCCTTTTTGGTCCGGGCAAGGAAATTTGCCAACACCAGAAGCCTTCTGCCGCCCCGCCACGGAAAGCCTGCTCAAGGGCGAAACTTTTTACACCTATCAAGGTGGCATTCCAGAATTGCGTGAAGCCTTGGCGCGCTATCACACGCGCCATTATGGCCGAGCGTTTAATGCAGCCAACTTTCTAGTGACAGGCGGCGGCATGCAGGCCATTCAAACCGCCATCCAAATGATAGCAGGTGAGGGCGATGAAATCATCATCCCAACTCCTGCGTGGCCAAATTATGCTGGCCCCCTTCGCATTCAAGGCTCAAAGCCCATTGAAGTTCCCATGACAATCTCAAATGGAAAATGGGCGCTGGATTTAGATAGGTTGTTTGCCGCCATCACCCCGCGCACCAGAGCCATCTGCCTCAATTCACCATCCAACCCCTTGGGCTGGACCGCAACCAAAGCCGAACTCATCGCCATTCGGGACGCGTGCCGCAAAGCAGGAATTTGGATTCTGGCGGATGAAGTCTATGCGCGCTTTTATTATGAAGGAGAACGTGCCCCGTCATTCTTGGATGTGTGCGACACTGAAGAGCAGCTTCTGCTGTGTAACACCTTCTCAAAAAATTGGGCCATGACGGGTTGGCGGGTGGGTTGGCTGCAAGCGCCCAAAGCTCTGGCCGCCACCATTGAGCGCGTGATCCAATATAACACCAGTGGCACCGCCGTGTTCCTGCAACGCGGTTGCGTGACGGCGCTTGATGAAGGCGATGATTTTATCACCGAACAAGTGGTGAAAGCCCGCGCCAACCGCGACACGGTGATAAAGACATTGCAAGAATTTCCACAAATTCGCCTCGCCATTCCGGATGGAGCGTTTTATATGTTCTTTGGAATTGAAGGCATGACAGACTCAATGGCCACAACACTTCGCATCATCGATGAAGCTAATGTGGGCTTTGCCCCGGGCGGCACTTTTGGACAAGGCGGCGAAGGCTATTTGCGCATGTGCTATTTGAAAGAGCCAAGTCAACTTGCAGAAGGTTTAACGCGTTTTGCAAAGTGGCTAAAAACCAGCCATCCGGTCTAGACTTTGATCATGTTTTGCTAAGCCATCCCCCTGCCGTCATTCCCGCGAAAGCGGGAAACCAGCTTTCTTGCTTTGCTATTGTTGCAAGCTGGGCCCCCGCTTTCGCGAGGGTGACGGAGTTAAGGGGGTTCGATCCAATCAAGTCTGAGCAGAGTCAATGCTGTCTTTTTAGATGCTGCGTTGCACAAATTTTGACTGTTTAACAAAATTATAAAAATTCAGACAAATTGTATGGTTCTAAATTTTATACAATAAAATCAATTGGATATTAAGTTTCTAAAACGATCTGAAAATCTGGCATGGCGTATGCAAAGTATGTTGCGTAGCACAACACTGATTTGGATCCTCCCATTTCCATCGGCATCACTGAACCAACGGGAGTATTCCGTCGATCACAAACTGCACGGCCAAGGCCGCGAGAATAATTCCAAGCAGACGCGAGATGACTGCACGGCCCGTGATCCCCATAGTCTTGGAAATTTTATCGGCCATCCGAAAGCTAAAATAGCAGGCCAGCATAACCACAGCAGTAACCGCAAACAAAGCGCCAAGCATCATCACATTGCCGTCAGTTTTTCCGGCCAGCAAAATCATCGCAGTAATTGCACCTGGGCCCGCAATCAATGGAATAGCCAAAGGAAAGGCCGCAATGTTTTTCACATGATCAACATCAATCGCTGTTTTAGCGGTGTCCTGAAGCCGAGCCGACCGACGATCAAAAACCATTTCAGCAGCGGCTGATAAAAGCAACAAGCCACCCGCAATGCGAAAGGCTGAAAGAGAAATGCCCAAAAGCGAGAGCAGT
>JAYUPT010000232.1:0-2860 GCA_043759965.1 Aestuariivirga sp.
ATCGTGTATATCTTGCCCAGCACAGCAAGCACCTTTGCGCCTGATGGCTTCGCCATGATCATAAAGCTGCAGCGTAATGCCCACCACATCATAACCAGCTACTTTAAGAAGCCCCGCAACGACCGATGAATCAACGCCGCCAGACATAGCAGCTACCACCCGGTGCTCTCGTGGAGCGCCTGGCAAATTCATCGATTCATGAACGCGGTCAATGATGTGGGTAGGAATTTTCATGGGGGCTCCATAGACCTAAACGCAAAATCACGCAAATCTGTGCCGAATTGAGGCAAAAGCTTCCCATAATTTATAATTTGTTCAGACCCGCTTAGCTCATTTTTAAGGCACTTCTGGTTAAGGTGCATGTGTGTGAGGCCAGCCAGTTGCGCGAGTGTCTTGCAGGTAAGTTTGTGTGAGTTTGCGTATATGAATGGTCAGTTGCGTCCAAGAGTCAATTACGTCATCGGTCCCGATGGCACTCCCTTGACAATTGCAGACCTCCCGCCGCCCGGTAGTCACCGTTGGGTGATCCGCCGTAAGGCCGAGGTTGTTGCAGCCGTCAGAGGCGGGCTTTTGAGTTTAGAGGAAGCCTGCCAACGTTATACCCTCACTGTTGAGGAATATCTGGGTTGGCAGCGTTCAATTGAACGTCACGGCCTTGCAGGCCTGCGCACCACGCGCATCCAGCAATACCGTCAATAAAGCGTTTTGGCTTTTCCTAAAAAAACCAAAATCGCCTGAGCCCATAGGGTGTGTAAGAGTTAAATGAAGGCCGGAAAGAAATTTCCGGCCTTTTCTGTTTAACCCACTCACTCGTCATTCCCCCGAAAGCGGGAACCCAGCTTTCTTAGTTTTGAGTACTTAACTTAGCTGGTTTCCTGCTTTCGCAGGAATGACGTAAACAGGGGCGGTCGTATTTATCAAATTGCAAATATACAATTTCGCATTCTGACCGCCACATTCGATCGACGATTTGCCCTCAATGATCACAGTATCACCAGTCGCAAGTATTTGATCACCTACGGTGCAACTTCCTTCAAGGGCATGAATAATTGTTATTTGATTCTGGAAATTGAATTGCAGTTTTCCATCAATAATTACAACTTCACACTCCGCTCGCCACTGCCCGCGTGCCGTAAACAAATTCAAATCTAAACTCGGCCCGCCGCGCAATTTGCACACCAGTGGCACATCACACGAAAATTCATGAGGCACAAATTTCTCAAGCACCTGCAAAACCTTGCCCTCTTCAAACTCAAGGTCCATGCCCTCACCCTCAATCATCATAAAAATCCGGTCCATGCCGGGGTAAATTGAAAAGGGCACGTCATTGTCAATCCGCGCTTTGGCAAAGCGCCATGAAAAATCTGCTGCACCTTCTTCTTTATAGGAAGCAATCTCCCACGAAACCCCCTGCCCGTTGCGCCAACGGCCTTCGACCAAACTCGATTGTGGGATAAACCTGATCATGAAACTGGCCCTTTATTTTTTAGTGCTGGACCGCCAATATAGCTGAATGCAAAATCCATCCCAATCCATTCACGACATTTTAACCGATCCGCGCAATGCCGATATTCTCATCTCAATCAACGGAGAACTGTTCTCGCGCGATCAAGCCAAAGTCTCAGTCTTCGATTCAGGCTATATTCTGGGCGACGGCGTGTGGGAAGGTTTGCGCATGGTCAACAATGGCATACCCTTTTTGCACGCCCATATTGAACGCGCCTATGAAGGCGCCAAAGCCATTTTCATGGATATCGGCATTAGGCCACAAGAGTTGGTAAAACGCATCTTCGATTGCCTCGATGCCAATAAAATGACGGATGGCGCGCATATCCGTTTGATGATTACGCGCGGTGTAAAATCCACACCATATCAAGATCCGCGTGTCACCATCGGGCCACCCACTATCGTTATTATTCCTGAATATAAACAGCCAAAGCCAGATGGCATGACACGCGGACTATCATTACACACCGTAAATGTGCGCCGTGGTTATCCTGATGTGCAAGATCAAAAAATAAATTCACATTCTAAACTCAATTGCATCACCGCCTGCATTCAAGCCGCCAATGCTGGAGCCGATGAAGCCTTGATGCTGGATCCGCATGGGTTCGTCGCCACTTGCAATTCCACCCATTTCTTTATCGTGCGCCGAGGCGAAGTGTGGACCTCCACTGGTCAGTATTGCATCCCCGGCATCACGCGAGCCAATATCATCCGCCTCTGCCTTGATTTGCAAATCCCCATCTATGAAAAACCATTCTCACTCTATGATGTTTATGGAGCTGACGAAGCTTTTGTAACCGGAACTTTCGCAGGCACAACGCCAGTGCGGATTATCGATGGCAGGCCTGTGCGAAATCCATTGTCAGATGCGCCTTGGATAGGCGCTGGCCCCATCACGCGAAAACTTTCTGAAGCTTATAAAGAACTAACTAAACGCGAAACCACGCGGTCGCTCGGCTAATGCTGCCTTTCATCTTGACAGCAATCCTGATCGAACTCACCCCCGGCCCCAACATGACATGGCTGGCGGTGCTGGGGGCAACGCGTGGGCGGGGTGCGGCCCTTGCTGCTGTTGTGGGAATTTGCATTGGCTTGGCTTTTGCCGGCATTGTTGCAGGCATTGGCTTATCTGCCGTGCTAAGCGCATTTCCAATTTTGCTTACCGCCCTAAGATGGGCTGGAACACTTTATCTTTTCTATCTCGCCTATGATTCTTGGCAAGATGCCGATGACACTGAGCTCGACGCTGACCAACCCAGCTCTGTCTATTTCGTTCAAGGTCTTGTCAGCAACGCGCTCAATCCCAAAGCCTATTTGTTTTACGCCGCCATCTTGCCGCAGTTTTTCAATGCAA
>JAYUPT010000233.1:0-2856 GCA_043759965.1 Aestuariivirga sp.
TGCGGCACCGCCAGATTTGGCCACCATCACCATCCAGCGCTTGCCCGTCCAGGCTTCCAATTTACGAGACAATTCATTGGCTATTTGCGGATTGGCACCATCGACCAAGGCGATTTCAATTTTGCCTTCGCTTACTGTAATGGGGCGCACGAAGGATTCTAAATCGGATTTGAACTTTATGTCGCGGCGTTCTTGGGCGATGGCGATGATATCATCAAAATTTTTAAAGGCGCGCGGCGGTGTTGCATTTTCCATGCTGGCCGAAATTGGCACGGCTTGCGCCATGCTTCGCACTTCGGCTTGAGGGCTTGGGTTTTGTGGTTGAAAGGGAATGGGGGCTGAACTGCGCGGCTTGTCTTGCACGGCCTTCATTAAATTTTCGCCCGATGGAAAATTGGCGGCGTGGGCCAAACGGATCAAAACCATTTCCGCCGCCTTCAACGGCTGATTGGAAACCGCTGTTTCACCCAAGCCTTTGAGCAGCATTTGCCATGCTCTGGTGAGGTGCACCATGGCAAGGCGCTTAGCAAAATCGGCACCTCTGGTTTTTTCTTCTTCAGTGCGGGTGGGATCCATCACGGCGGACTCCGGCACTAACTTTAATCGCGTCACCCAATGCACAAAATCAGCCAGATCAGTGAGGATGGTTTCCGGGTCGCCGCCGGCTTCATATTGGCGAGCCATTTCAGTGAGCATACGCGGACAATCACCAGCCATCACCGCATCGAAAAGGCCAATCACTTGGCCGCGATCAATCAGGCCCAGCATGTTCATCACGTCAGCTGATTTCACCTGGCCATCACCATAGGCAATCGCCTGATCCAACAGGGAGAGGCCGTCACGCACTGAGCCTTCAGCAGCACGGGCAATCATGCGTAACGCTTCATCTTCAGCTTCAACATTTTCCAGTTTGGCGATTTTGCCATAATGCTGCATCAGCAAAGAAGCATCCAAGCGGCGCAAATCAAACCGCTGGCAGCGCGAGAGAATGGTAACGGGAACTTTGCGAATCTCAGTGGTGGCAAATATAAACTTCACATGCGGTGGCGGTTCTTCCAGCGTTTTTAAAAGCGCGTTGAAAGCACTTTTGGAGAGCATGTGAACTTCGTCGATGATGTAAACTTTGTAGCGCGCTTGCACCGGCGCATAACGCACCGAGTCAATAATCTCGCGCATATTATCAACGCCAGTGTTGGAGGCGGCATCCATCTCGATCACATCCATGTGGCGCGATTCTAAAATGGCTTCGCATTGCGGGGTCATTTCGGCCATGTCCACCGAAGGCCCGCCGGGATAATTCAGGGCGCGGGCAATAAGGCGCGCTGTGGTGGTTTTGCCAACGCCGCGCACACCCGTTAGCATATAGCCCTGCGCAATGCGGCCGGTGGCAAAAGCATTGGTTAACGTGCGCACCATGGCTTCTTGGCCGATCAAATCGGCAAAGTTTTGCGGCCGATATTTGCGGGCCAATACGCGGTAAACGCTGGGGTGGGAATCTGACATGTTCGGCCACGATAGAGGTGAGAGGCTGGACGAGCAACCCATAACGGTCTCGTTGGGGCTGCTCCCTTCCGGTCCTGACCCGGTTGGCGAGCGTCACGTCCGCTGCCAACCTCTCGAGGGGCTATATGGTGGTTTTTAGGGGAATTGGCAAGAGAGATTGACCAGATTAACGACCTCACCTATTTGAAGGCCATGAGCGTTCGCCCGATTATATATTTGCCCGATGAAAAAACCCTGCGCCAGGTTTCAAAACCCTTGGCGCAAGTAGACGCGCAGGCGCGGCGGGTTTTTGATGATATGTTGGAGACGATGTATAATGCTCCCGGCATCGGGCTAGCTGCCATTCAAATTGGTGTGGCGCAGCGTCTCGCGGTAATCGACCTTTCTAAGGAAGGTGAAGTGCCGAAACCATTGTTTCTGGCCAATCCGAAAATCGTTTGGACCTCAGAAGAGGAAAGCGATTATGAGGAAGGTTGCCTTTCCATTCCTGATTTTTATGAAATGGTGCAGCGGCCCAAAGAAGTGAAGGTTCAGTTTTTAGACCGCAAGGGCGAGCCCATGGAGCTTCAGGCTTCTGGCTTGCTGGCCACCTGTTTACAGCACGAGATTGACCACCTGAATGGCATTTTATTTATCGACCATATTTCACGGCTGAAGCGCGAGCGCGTGATTAAGAAATTCCAGAAGGCTGATAAGCTGGGGAAGCTGTGATGCGCCTGATTTTTATGGGCACACCAGATTTTGCGGTAGAAACGCTGAAAGCTTTGCTGGCGGCCGGGCATGAAGTTGTCTGTGTTTATTCGCAGCCACCTAAGCCTAAGGGGCGGGGCTTGGCTTTTACGCCCACTCCGGTTCATGCCTTTGCTGAAGCGCAAGGCATTGAAGTTCGCACGCCGCTTTCGTTGAAGTCTGCCGATGAACAAGCGCGCATTGCCGAGGTGAAAGCTGATGCAGCTGTTGTGGTGGCATACGGGTTGCTGTTGCCGCAAGAAATTTTGGATGCGCCTACTTATGGCTGCTTTAACGTTCATGCTTCACTGCTTCCACGCTGGCGGGGAGCTGCCCCCATTCAACGCGCTATCATGGCTGGGGACATAGAATCTGGTGTTACCATTATGCGGATGGAACTGGGGCTAGACACTGGACCTATGGTGAAGGTGGGGCGACTTCCCATCACTGCGGAAACAACTGCTGCAACTTTGCATGATGAGCTTGCTACGCTGGGTGCCAAATTGATGGTGGGTGTTTTGCAAAACCCATCCGTACACGGAACACTTCAACCAAGCGAAGGTGTAACTTATGCCAAGAAAATTGATAAAGCTGAAGCGCGGATTGATTTCTCTAAATCTAGTA
>JAYUPT010000234.1:0-7265 GCA_043759965.1 Aestuariivirga sp.
GCATTCACACCAGCACCTTTCAGAATTGTGCCGCGCAGCTCACTATCCACAATTTGGTTGGGTGCAGCTTTTGCAGCAAGGGCGGCAATTTCTGCCTGGGCCACACGCGTTTTGAGCCATTGGATGCGAAAATTTGCAATTGAAGGTAAAAAGATTAGCACTTCACCCAACATCACAAAAATGATAGTTAGCAAAAGAACTTTTCCCGAAAGTCCACGCAGCAAGCGCAACCATTTATGCGAAGATTCATCAGCCATATGCAATGCTAGCCCAACATTTTAAGAATGCCTAGCACCCATCGTAAAATTGGCTTTTGAGCAAGACCAGCATAGTTTGAAATAGCGGCGCGCTTTCCAGCCTCGCCCAATGTGGGGTAGGGCAGAACCACATTCGCAAAAGCAGAAATTTTTATTTTATGCGTTATCCCCAAAACCCACGGAGCAATAAGTTCACCGGCACCAGCACCCACAATTCCAGCACCTAAGATTGTGCCGCGTTTGCCAACAATAATTTTTACCAACCCTTTGGTTTTGCCTTCAGTCTGTGCGCGGTCATTGTTCTCGAAAGCCCAGCGCAAAACTTTAACAGAACTTCCGTGCAGCTTTTTTGCATCAGCTTCATTCAATCCCACTTGGGCCAATTCGGGATCGGTGTAAGTAACCCACGGAATAATATCAGTGCGGTTCTTAGTGGGCAGCCGGAACATGGCATTGCGAATGATAAGCCCAGCATGATAGCCCGCCACATGGGTGAATTGTAATCCACCGGCCACATCACCCGCCGCATAAACGTTGCGATTGGTGCTGCGCAGAGAGGCATCGACGGTGATGCCGCGTTCGCTATAGGCAACGCCGCTAGCCTCAAGGTTTAGGCCTTCGATATTAGGCGCGCGTCCTGCGGCCACCAGAAGATGCGATCCTGCAATCACTTCACCGTTGTCTAAAATAACCTGGATCAGTTTTTTTGTTGATTTCACTTCAGTAATTTTAACCTGTGCCTGAATATCAACACCTTCACTTCGCAAAGCGTCCAGCACAATTGATGAAAGTTCGGGATCATCCTTGGTCAGTGGAACAAATGCTTCCAGCACTGTAACTTTGCAGCCCAATCTTTGATGGGCCTGCGCCATTTCCAAGCCAATTGGCCCAGCACCGATGATGATGAGATGCGATGGCAAAACCCGGTTTCTAAAAATCGTTTCATTTGTTAGAAATGGCACATCTTTTAAACCGGAAATGGCTGGAACACTGGCCCTAGAACCTGTGGCAATAACAATCTTGCGCGCTTCATAAGTTTGGCCAGCTGCCAACAAACTCCGTGCACTGATGAATTTTGCAGAGGCCCTTACCACTGTTACACCCAGTTTTTCAAAACGCGTCTGGCTGTCATGGGGGGCAATTGTGGAAATCACATTTTGAACATGTGCCATCACTTTTGCATAATCCACTTTTGGGTTCACCGCCGCCACACCAAAAGCTGTTGAGCTGCGCTGGGCATGGGCATATTTGGCCGCCGCAATCAATGCTTTCGATGGAATGCACCCAGTGTTTAGGCAATCGCCGCCCATGTCGGCTTTTTCAAACAGAACAACTTTTTCACCAAATTGCGCCGCTGACGCAGCAAGCGATAAGCCTGCTGAGCCGCCGCCTATTATGGCAAAATCATAAATCATCAAAAAGCCTTCCACCTTTTTATCAGAACAGGAAGAAGCGAAATTACACCAAGTGCAGCAAATGCAAATAACAATTGCGGCGTAACTAAAGATGAAATGGAAAGTTCAAACGGGCACGCCGCATTGCCCTTATCGGCGAGGCAGGCATTATGGGCCAAATTCTGTGCATCAACAACACTGCCCAAACCACGCCCAAGCCACGCAAACACAATTGCCCCAGGAATGATGCCCATGAAAGTGGCCAGAATAAATGTTTTCAACGAAACGCGGCAAACGCCAGCTACAACGTTTACAACAAAAAATGGGAACGCTGGAACCAAGCGCAGAAACAACAGATAATTAAACGCGTCCTGGGCAAAGCCATCAGCAAGGCGGCGCACAAAGGGCCCCGCGCGCTCGGCCATTGCGGCACCCAGCGAGGTTTTAACAATCTGAAATACAATAATGGCACCAAGTGTTGCCGCCACAACACTCACAGGTGCGCTCACCGCCCACCCAAACACAAACCCACCAGCAATACTGATCAGGCTGGCACCAGGAAGCGAAAGGGCCACAATCACGATATATGCTGTTGCATAGATGAGGAGGGCGAGTAGCAAATGCTTTGAAACATAATCTGAAAGAAATTCGCGATTGGTCACCATCATTTCAAGGTTGAGATATTTGTGTAACCCTGAAAAATAAGCCCCCATCACCAAGCCCAGCAACAGGACAAGCGGAAACCAGCGGCGTGCAGCGCTTTTAAAATCTGCGGAGTAGAAATTTTTGGTCATTGGCAACTCATGGCTGAAATGTAATTTTTTGAATAGGGGGCCTCACCATCTCGTGATAAGGCTTCAATCCGCGTGTTAAGCTTGTGAGCAGAGCCAATAATCTTCTGAATGCGGCCACCCCGCGTTGACTTTTCCAATGCTTTCCCTCATAAACCGCCCAACTTTTACAAATAGGCCATATTTTCGCGTCTTTTGTGTTTCGTCCAATAGCGAAATTTCGTTGTTTTTGAAGCACTTGCGGGAATAAGCCAGATGACATACGGAGCAGACTCGTGAAACGCACTTATCAACCCTCGAAGCTTGTACGCAAGCGCCGCCATGGCTTCCGCGCCCGTATGGCAACTGTGGGTGGCCGCAACGTAATCCGCCGTCGCCGCGCTGCTGGTCGCAAGCGGCTTTCGGCATAATTAACTGAATTCGATGCAAAGGATCAAGCGGAGGCAGGATTTTGTTGCCGCCGCCAAAGCTTTGTCGCAAGCCCAAACCAGTCTTGTGTTGCAATATCGTGATCGACTAGATGATGCAGGCCCGCGCCTTGGCTTCACCTGCACCAAAAAACTAGGCAACGCCGTAACGCGCAACCGTATCAAGCGGCGTTTGAAAGAAGCAGCGCGTTTGGCCCTGCCAAATTTGGTTCGGCCTGGTGCTGATTATGTTTTAATCGGCCGCAGCGCAGCAGAAACTAGGCCCTTTGAATTATTGCAATCAGACCTTATCTCAGCCATGCAGCGGCTTCACGCCAAAGCGGCAACCGCCCCTGAAAAGAGTGCACCATGACCAAGCCACCAGCAGTTGAAACCAAAAACGTCGTTTTGGCCGTCGTCTTATCGATGATCATCATGTTTGGCTGGCAATATTACTATCAAGGCCCTGCACTTCAACAGGCCGAGCAACAAGCAATAATCCAAGCTTCAAAGCCTGCAGCGGCTGAAGCAGCAGTGCCTGTGCAAGATCGCGCAAGCCTGATTGCTGCCACACCCCGCGTGAAAATTGAAACGGACCAGTTTTCTGGTTCAGTAAACTTGGTTGGCGCACAGCTTGATGACTTGCAATTGCTCAAACACACAATTGATGCCAACCCCGCCAGCGGAGCTGTAACACTGCTCTCGCCATCAGGTGCGCCCAATGCTTTTTATGTAGAGCAAGGCCTTGTGCCGCAACAAGCTGGCGCAGCAGTGGTGCCTGATTCTAAAACTATGTGGACAGCGCCTGCAGGTGCTGTTCTCACATTAGACAAGCCTCTAACCCTCACATGGAATAATGGCGCAGGCTTGGCCTTTGAGCGCACAATTTCAATTTCCGATGATTACCTCTTCACCGTGAAGCAAACTGTAATCAACACATCAGCGGCGGCTGTGAACCTCGTTCCTTATGCGCGCGTGCAACGCCAAGACACCCCGGTGATTGCTGGTTACTATGTATTCTTTGAAGGCATGTTGGGTGTGCACAATGGTGGCCTAAACGAAAACCACTATTCCACTTTTAAAGACGAGCCTGCAGAATCTGTAAAAGTAAACAGCACCGGTGGCTGGTTGGGCTTTACTGATAAATATTGGGCAGCCATGTTAATCCCCGATAAGCTAGCCAAAGTGACCAACACTTATAAGTTTGTGCCCATTCCAAATCGCGATGCTTACCAAGTTGATTATCTGGCCGACCAAGCCATCACCGTTACCCCCGGCACGTCTGCCTCATATGAAGATCATGTTTTTGCCGGCGTTAAGATCGTTGATTCCATTAACAAGATTAGCGAAAAATATGGTTTTGAAAAATTCGATTTGATGATCGATTGGGGTTGGTTCGCACCAATCACCAAAGCGATGTTTTATCTCCTCGATTTTGTAAAAAACATCGTTGGTAATTTCGGCATTGCCATTCTTGTGGTCACAGTTTTGGTGAAGCTCTTGGTATTTCCAATTGCCAACAAATCCTATGCCTCCATGAGCAAAATGAAAAACCTCAAGCCGCAAATGGATGCAATCAAAGAAAAATACCCTGATGACAAAACCAAGGTTCAGCAAGAAACCATGGAGCTTTATAAGCGTGAGAAAGTAAATCCCATGGCGGGCTGTTTGCCCATGCTCATTCAAATTCCAATTTTCTTCTCGCTCTATAAAGTGATTCTCACCACCATCGAATTGCGCCACGCGCCATTCTTCGGCTGGATTCATGATCTTTCAGCGCCTGATCCAACATCGCTGTTCAATCTCTTCGGCCTCATTCCGTGGCAGCCTTGGCCATCTCTGATGATTGGTATTTGGCCTTTGTTGATGGGCTTTACGATGTGGTTGCAAATGCGTTTGAACCCAACGCCAGCTGATCCCATCCAAGCCAGCATGTTCAATTGGATGCCGGTGATGTTCACCTTCATGCTCGGTACCTTCCCGGCGGGCCTTGTGATTTACTGGACCTGGAGCAACATTCTTTCAGTGCTGCAGCAAAGTTACATTATGAAAAAGCACGGCACTGAACTCGATTTCTTCGGCAACATTAAAGATAGCATTCCGTTCCTGAAGAAAAAGCCAGCCAGCCCTTGAGCGTAACTTTCACCCCTGAAGAATTGCTTGCAGGCCGCCAACTACTCAATGGCTCTGCCACCTTTCGTTTGGGTGTTGCCAAACTTGAGCAATTACCACCCATGCGCGGCATTGAAATTGCTTTTGCAGGCCGCTCCAATGTGGGCAAATCCACGCTGCTCAATGCCTTGACGGGTGTGAACGGCTTGGCCCGCACATCCAACACACCTGGCCGCACCAGAGAACTTAATTTCTTTGAAGTTGGCCCCAAGCTAAATCTGGTGGATATGCCTGGCTATGGTTATGCCAAAGCCTCCAAAAAAGATGTAAAGCTTTGGCAGGCCGTGCTGCGCGGCTATTTGCGTGGCCGCGTAGGACTAACCCGTGCCTTCGTGCTCATCGATGCCCGCCATGGTGTTATGACCCACGACATGGAAATGTTTGAAATGCTGGATGATGCCGCAGTGGCCTATCAGCTTGTCATCACCAAATCTGATAAGATCAAGCCCTCCGAATTGGAAAGCCTGTTGACTGAAACTCTGGCCGTGGTGAAAAAACGCGCCGCAGCTTTCCCAACGATCCATATCACTTCTGCGGAAAAAGCTTTTGGTATTGATGAATTGCGCGCCGAAGTGGCAAGACTGGTGAATACCTAAAACCCCTTTCCAAGCGTACGAATTGTCTTATAAGGCGAAAATCCAATGCAGGGATTTGTTCCATGACTGAAACTTCTGAAACCGCGCGCATCCTCTCCGAAGCCTTGCCGTTTTTACAGCGCTATGATGATCAAATCATCGTAGTGAAGTTCGGTGGCCATGCCATGGTGGATCCCAAATTATCGCAACAATTTGCCCGCGATATGGTGATGCTGAAAGTTTGTGGATTGAACCCGGTGGTCGTCCACGGCGGTGGCCCGCAAATCAATAAAATGCTGGATAAGCTGGCCGTGAAGCCTGTGTTCCGCGAAGGTCTGCGTGTGACTGATGATGAAACCATGGAAATTGTCGAGATGGTGCTGTCTGGCTCCATCAACAAATCTATCGTCGCATCCATTCAGCAAGCCGGTGGCCGCGCTGTGGGCGTTTCTGGCAAGGATGGCAGCTTGCTGATTGCCGAACGCTACACCAAGCAAAAAACTGATCCCACAACAGGCGAAGTCACCACCATAGATTTTGGCCAAGTGGGCGAACCTGCGCGCGTCAACATTGAAATTCTCAACACCATTATGAAAAGCGATGCCATTCCGGTGATCGCCCCCATTGGTGTGGGTTGGGATGGCGAAACTTATAATGTGAATGCTGATACGGCGGCGGGCGCCATTGCTGTGGCGCTGAATGCCAAGCGCCTGTTGCTACTTACTGATGTGGCAGGCGTGCTTGATAAGAACAAACAACTCATCAGTGAATTGAAAATTGGCGAAGTGCAAGGTCTGGTGGATGATGGCACCATCACCGCTGGCATGATTCCAAAAATTGAAAGTGCTGCCAATGTTGTTCATGCAGGCGTTGAAGGCGTTATTATTCTGGATGGCCGCGTGCCGCATTCAGTTTTGCTCGAATTGCTAACGCCGCATGGCGTGGGAACGCGTATTTCGCGCGATGGCGTATGAGAGGTTTTGACCATATCAACACTTGGATTTTCGATTTAGACAACACGCTCTATCCAGCGTCATGCAAGCTGTTTGACCAGATGCATGTTCGCATGTCGGATTTTATCCGCGATGCATTTAATGTCGATGAAGCCGAAGCCTTACGCCGCCGCCGCGATTATTACATTAAATATGGCACCACTTTGCGCGGCCTGATGGTGGAACATGGCATGAAGCCCGAAGCCTTTCTCGATTATGTTCACGACATTGATTATTCAACTGTGCCGTGCCTTGAAAATTTGAGCGAGGCTTTGGCAAATCTGCCCGGTCGTAAACTGGTTTTCACCAATGGCACCACAGGCCATGCCAAGCGCGTGATGGCGAGGTTAGGTGTTACCGATCATTTTGAAGCGGTGTTTGATATTGTCGATTCAGATTACATTCCAAAACCCGACCGCACACCTTATGATAGATTTCAAAACCTGTATGGCATAGATGGCACGCGCAGCGCCTTCTTTGAAGACCTTGCAGCAAATCTGGAAGCCCCGCACAATATGGGCATGACCACGGTGCTCATCACCGATGACAAAACCCATGATGCCCCATATGTGCATCACACAACCAACAATCTCGCAGAATTTCTCAAAGGAGTACGCCCATGAAAAACGCAATGGCCATCATCGAAGACGCATGGGAAAACCGCGACAAGGTGAATT
>JAYUPT010000235.1:0-2851 GCA_043759965.1 Aestuariivirga sp.
CGCACGTTCTTCAGCAAGGCTGGTGCCCATGCGGAACAAACACCAGATGACTTTGAGTTCACCAAATCCAACGCGCGCTATGTGCATTTGGGCCTTCCCGGGTTCCACGAAAAGCTCGATGGCCCATGGCAGGGTGATGCAAACGGCTGGGTGGCACTGCTGAAAAAAGCCCGCGCTGCGGGCATGAAATCTAATTTAGAAATGGCATCTTTTGACGCCACACTCATCAGCAACGTCGTGCGCCCCATGTTGCCGCATCTCGATTCCTTGATCATCAATGACTTTGAAGCCGCCGCCATCACCAGCCAGCGCACTATCGAAAATGGTGAAACCAATATCGCCGCCTGCCGCAATGCCATCGAAGAAATCATTCAGGCCCACAGCAATCTTGATTATGCAGTAATTCATTTCCCCATGGGTGCCATTGCCATGACGCGCCAAGGCGAAGTCTTCGCGCAAAGCTCAGTGAACGTTCCTCGCAATGTGATCGTCGGTGCCAATGGCGCAGGCGATTGTTTTGCCGCAGGCATTCTCATCGGCCAGCATGAAGGCTGGTCTATGCAGCAATCGCTAAAACTGGCCCACGCCAGCGCCGCCACAAGCTTGCGTGCCAGTTCAACAACTGCTTCTGTGGTGAATTGGAAAGAGTGTTTAAGTCTTGCGGATGGCTGGGGCTGGCGCTAACGCCCCCTTAGTTTCCAACTCGTCCATGAAGCGGGCAACCTTCCATGGCGAGACTTCAACCATGGCGCCTGCTTCCAGCTTATCCAAAACAAACGGCCCATATTGGGTGCGCACCAGCTTGTTCACCATGCCACCAAAATGTTGCACCAGTTTTCGAATTTCGCGGTTCTTGCCTTCAGTCAATGTCACTCGGTACCAAGAGTTAGTGCGACCACCCTTATCTTCTTCTTCGACAAATTCGGCCCCACGATAGCGAATGCCTTCAATGGTAACGCCATTGGCGAGTGATGCAATTTGCGATTCTGAAAAGCGCCCGCGCATGCGCACGCGGTAAACCCGAGCAAGACCTGTATCAGGATGCATCATGGCTTGGGCCAATGGGCCATCGGTTGATAACATCAGCAAACCTTCGGAGTTCACGTCCAAGCGACCAACTGCCATGAGGCGCGGCAGGCCTGGTTTAGTAAGCGCTGGCATTTCAAAAATCGTTGGCCGGTCTTTAAAATCACGGTTAGTCACCAACACATCAATGGGCTTATGCAACATAAACAACCGCGGCAAGGCCTTGGTGTCGGGTGCCACAGGCTTTCCGTCTAATGTTACTACATCACCATCTTCAACAGGGGTTGTAGCTTCGGCTTTAGCACCCTTAACGGTCACGCGGCCATCGGCCACCATGCGCTCTGCTTCACGCCTGCTGCCAACGCCAGCTTTTTGGAGGAATACATTAAGACGCATTTATCAACCACCAGTAACGGGTGGAAAAAAGGCCACTTCCTTGGCTCCGAGTATCGAAGCATCTAGCGCGCAATGGTTCTGGTCCACAGCCACGCGCAACGTGCGAAGATCGGAAAATGCTGCTGCACAATTTGCGTCCGTCGCCACCAAATGATTGAGCAACGCGTTCACTGTGGAAACACCTGCGGGCACAGCGATCTCATCTTGTCCACGCCCAATCACTTGCCTGAACCTTGCAAAATATAAAACTTTCATTCTTCATCCACCACATGCCGCAAACCAGCACGGAAATAATCATAGCCTGTATAGAGCGTGAGCGCTGCTGCGATCCACAGAAAGAATAGGCCTGTCTGCGTGGTGTACGGAATTATTTGATCCCCCGTGGGGCCCGCAATCAAAAATCCTATCGCTAGCAATTGCACTGTGGTTTTCCATTTTGCAATTTGAGTGACTGGAACCGAAACCCGAAGCACGCCCAAAAATTCACGCAAGCCCGAAACCAAAACTTCGCGCGCCAGAATTATAATCGCAGCCCACATGTGGCCGCCGAACAAAATGCCATCAGCCGCCAAAACCAGCAGCACCACCGAAACCAAAACCTTATCTGCAATCGGGTCGAGCATGCGCCCCAAGGCTGATTGCTGCTGCCATTTGCGCGCCAAATAACCATCCAAAAAATCAGTGATTGCCGCAACAACATAAATGCCAAGTGCGGCCCAGCGCGCAGTGTCGCCACCCCACATCAAAAGCCCAGCCACAACGGGCACAGCCAAAATGCGGCCATAGGTCAAAAGATTAGGCAGATTCCAAATTTTTGAAACTGGTACAACTGTGCTCAATCAAGTCTCCGCATGAAAGTGGTCGTATATCATTTGCGCCAAAGCTGAACTCACGCCCTCAACTTGGGCCAAATCAGCCACATTAGCCTTGGAGATAGCTTTCGCCGATCCGAAGCTTTGGAGCAAGGCTTTCTTGCGTTTAGCACCTATGCCAGAAATCTCATCGAGCGGGTTGACCCCAATCGCTTTAGAACGCTTGGCCCGATGCGTGCCGATGGCAAAGCGATGGGCCTCATCGCGCAGGCGTTGAATATAATACAGCACCGGATCCCGCGCCTCGAGCATGAAGGGTGGTTTGCCGCCCGTATGAAAATGCTCACGGCCTGCGTCCCTGTCTGGCCCCTTGGCCACGCCGACGACTGGCAAATCATGCAAGCCTAAATCCGCCAACACCGCCTGCACCGCTGAAAGCTGGCCCTGCCCGCCATCGATCAACAGCAAATCTGGCCAATTGAGCGACTCATCATCATCCTGCTCATCGCCATGTTCTTTGATCAGCCGCGTAAATCGCCGTGTGAGCATTTCATGCATCATGGCAAAATCATCACCGGCTTGATAAGTTTCAGCCTTGATATTGAACTTGCGATATT
>JAYUPT010000236.1:0-7251 GCA_043759965.1 Aestuariivirga sp.
TGTGAACTTCCTCGCCCCCCAAACCACTATGCCCGCACCTAACCCCCAGAATGCCGCTCCCACACCGAACATCACGATGCCGGATGCTGTCACCAAAAACGTCACCATCGCAGCTTCCACATCGGCTGAGTCTTTCACCATCCCACTCATTCCGCTCATCAGCGGAGCGAATAATGCGAGGCCTGCGATGGCCGCCACCAACTCTTTTGGCAACGCGCCCAGTATGGTGACGAAGCTCATGGCGGCCAAACCAACGGCCACATAAATTACAAAATACGGATAAGCGATTTTCCAGCGTTGTGTCGGATCAGGATGCGCGTCTGGCCCGGTGACCAATGATGCCGTAATCGCCGCCATATTAACGGCATGACCGCCGAAGGGGGCTGCCATCATCGAACCCAAACCTGTGACAACTAAAGCTCCACTGACGGGAGGCGCATAGCCACTGGCGCGCATCACCGCAAAGCCGGGAAGATTTTGCGAGGCCATGGTGACCAGATATAGGGGCACGCCCAAACCCAGCATTACTGGCCATTCAAACTTCGGCACATCAAAGGTGAGCGGCGTTATGCCTATCGCACAACACCCTGCCCCCATGCTGCCACTGAAGGCCCCCAGAACTAAGCCAAGTACCACAATCACTGGCACCGCATACATCGGATAAATCATCCGTATACTGAAGAATGCAATCACCAGTGGCAACACCATCCATGGCGCAGCGATGGCGGCGGGTGGCACTTTCAACACATAGCTGAGTAAAACACCAGCCAGCATAGCAGCAGCAATGGCGGGTGGCATCCGTTCAATGGCGCGTTCAAAGGGTTTCACCAAACCCGTCAACACCATCAGCGCCCCTGCAAACACAAAAGCGCCCAGGGCTGCCTGAAATGAAACCCCATGCGCGCTGCCCACAATCAATGCTGCCCAGGTGTGGACCATGCCGTGAGCATGGGCATTTTGTAACGCACGCATAAAACCAGCGTGGTGGCTGCCATCATAAAACATAAAATCGCCGCCATTGAGGCTTGCTGTTCAATCGTAGCACCAATAGCTTGGGCTGCCTGCATGAGAACTAAAATGGTTGAGGCAAAACCAATAATAACTGCGGCCATGCAGCCGACGTGAGCGAGAGCCAATGTTTCATAGCTTGTTTCATACCAGCGGAACTCCCGGTTCATCCTTCGCCACATGCAAAATAAGCGAAGTCTTCACGCTCTCCACATTCGGCGCTTTGGAAAGCGCACCCAGCACAAAACTCTGGATGGATTGCAAATCCCGTGCTGCACATTTCAGCATAAAATCAGCAACACCTGAAACCGCATAACATTCACGCACAATGGGCCAGCCTGATACACGGCGTTCAAACTCTTTCATCTCATGCTCGGCCTGGCTTTTAAGGCCAACCAGCGCCCACACCTGCGCACCGTAGCCCAATTTCTCGCCATCCAGCTGCGCACGGTAGCCTGTTATAAACCCAGCCTTCTCCAGCGCCTGCACGCGGCGAAGCGTTGGCGGCGGTGAAAGCCCCACGCGCGAAGAAAGCTCCACATTGGAAACCCGCCCCTCGCGTTGCAGTTCCTTCAAAATTTTCCAGTCAATCGTATCGAGATCATCAGCGTTGTTCATGGAAAGCTTATAGCAATAAAATTTCGTGATGCCAGAAGCAGCATGTTCACAACACCTTGTGGCCCCTTGCCTCGCACCCCATATGAGCTATGCTGAATAATCATAGCTCATAGGATTCCCTGATATGTCGTCCCGTCATGCCCGAGTAATTGTACTCGGCTCCGGCCCTGCCGGTTATACTGCCGCCATCTATGCCGCCCGTGCCATGATGCAGCCCTTGGTTATCCAAGGTATTCAACCCGGCGGCCAACTCACCATCACCACCGATGTGGAAAATTATCCAGGCTTTGCCAAAACCATCCAAGGCCCGTTTCTGATGGATGAGATGAAGGCCCAAGCTGAACATATGGGTGCGGAGATTGTTTCTGATACGATAACCAGCGTGGACCTGAAAGCAACGCCTTTGAAACTGGTGGGTGACAGCGGTGTTATTTACACTTGCGATGCCTTGATTATTGCAACAGGCGCGCAAGCCAAATGGTTAGGCTTGCCGAATGAGCAAGCCTTCCAAGGCTTCGGTGTTTCGGCTTGCGCCACTTGCGATGGATTCTTCTATCGTGGCAAAAAAGTTCTGGTGGTGGGCGGCGGCAACACCGCTGTTGAAGAAGCCTTGTTCCTCACCAACTTCGCAACTGAAGTTGTGGTGGTGCATCGCCGCAATGAATTCAAAGCTGAGCGCATTTTGCAAAATCGGCTGTTTGCCCATCCCAAAATTAAAGTCATTTGGGATACGGCATTGGAAGATGTGTTGGGCACAACTGAGCCACGCGGCGTTACAACTGCACGGCTGAAAAATGTGAAAACCAGTGAGATTACTGATCTTGACGTTGACGGCATCTTCATCGCCATCGGCCATAAGCCTGCAACAGAATTGTTTGAAGGCCAACTGCCCTTCAAGAACGGCAACTATCTAGTCACAGCCCCATGGTCCACCGCCACCACCATTCCCGGCGTTTTTGCAGCGGGTGATGTGACTGATGATATTTACCGTCAAGCCGTCACTGCTGCTGGCATGGGCTGCATGGCGGCACTTGAAGCTGAAAAATATTTACACACAAAAGTTGAGATCAAACACGCGGCGGAGTAGAACATATGGATTGGGACAAGCTGCGGATTTTTCATGCAGTGGCAGATGCGGGAAGCTTCACCCATGCAGGCCACGAACTGCTTTTGTCGCAATCAGCCGTTAGCCGTCAGGTTTCAGCGCTTGAAGAAGATCTGCACGTCACCCTGTTCCACCGCCATGCGCGTGGGCTTATTTTGACTGAGCAAGGTGAAGTGCTCTATCGCACTGCGCATGAAGTGTTCACCAAACTTGCTGCCGCCAAAACCCGTCTTATGGATTCAAAAGAAAAACCATCAGGAGAGCTGCGCATCACCACCACAGTTGGCTTAGGCTCCGTGTGGCTCACGCCGCGCATCACTGAATTTATTGATCTCTACCCAGACATTAAAGTTTCACTGATGTTGGAGGATTCCGAGCTAGACCTTTCTATGCGCGAGGCAGACGTGGCCATTCGCTTGCGCAGACCCACCCAGCCTGATCTTATTCAGCGCAAGCTTTTCACCGTGCATCACCATGTTTATGCATCAACAGATTATGTGAAGCGCCATGGCATTCCAAAATCTGTCGAAGATTTAGACAAGCACCGCATCGTCACCTTCGGCGAAACTGAAGGCTATTTGACAAACTTAAACTGGCTAGAAACCATCGGCCGCGAAGAAACCACCCCCCGGAAATCTGCACTGCGCGTCAACAATGCTTATGGCGTCAGGCGTGCCGTGCAAGCCAGCGCCGGCATTGGCTCAGTGGCCGATTATATGGTGGCCCCGGACATGAACTTGGTGCTAATCGACCTGCCCTTGGATGCGCCGCAATTCGATACCTATTTCGTTTACCCCGAAGAACTGAAGGACACCAAACGCGTGACCGCGTTTAGAGATTTCATCGTGGGCAAGGCGAAGGAGTGGAGTTTTTAGGGGGAGATTATAGTTCTCTTATATAAAATTTGGAGACCAATAGATTGGAAGAACGCGAGAAGGAAATTAAAGAAGTTCCGTTGAAAGAGGCAAACAAAGACACTTGGCCGAATGGCGTTCGCGCAATTGCTATTGATGAGCTGGATGCAATTGGTGTTGATAACGATGGCAACATCTACTGGCATGGTCAAAAAATTAAGACTGCCAGTAAATTTGAACTCACTCCTTGGCAAAACACAATTGCTATTATTGTTGCAGTCGCAACAGTGGTCCAAGCGGTAGTTGCAGCTCTAGCTTTTTTGAAAAATATTTAGCTGCAGAAGACTCCTATTTTTAATAGATCTGATAAGTCAAGCTAAAGCCCTCAACCCGGAAAGCTCTGCACTCCAATATCAACCACCGCGCCTTCCTTATCCAGCACCAAGCAGTTGCCGCTTTCCATGCCTTGAATGTAGCAAAACAGCGGCAGTTTTGCTTTGCGGTATTTGGCTAATGTGGCGGCATCCACGCCTTCATCAACCATGAAAGGAAACTCGCCATCCACCACCAATTTATCAGCCGATGTCATAAAGCCTCCCCCTGAAATCCAATCTTTCAAAGTGGTGCCCAATGCTTTTGCATTGGCTGCGGGTGCTAGTGTGAAGTTCATCAAGAATGCTGTGTCGTGGGCTTGCATAAACAATGGATTTCCAACCTTGTTGCGAATAACCAGCGTGACCACCGCTTTTGCACAGCTTGGCCCATGTGCAAAAGCTTCAATCGTGGTGCCGCCCACCCATGCCCGCGCAGCAGTGGCGCTGCATGCGGCAGCAGCGGGTGTCACCGCAAACATCATCACTAAAACCGTCAAAAGTTTTTTCATTGCAATCTCCCGTCAATGCCACAGCATCGGCACTAAGCTTGCAAGCAACGCAGCAGCCAAACCCCAATTGATATAGCGGTAGTAACGCTGATCATTCAGAATATGTTTGAGGCCAGCACCAAACAACACCCATGTAAGTGCACTGGCAAAACCCATAAAAATAAACGTGCCAACGACAACCAAAACACCGACTGAGTAATGAGCCGCAACAGTGTAAGCCGAGAGTGCGGTCACAGCCATAATCCACGCTTTAGGGTTCACCCATTGAAAGGCAGATGCTTGCAGAAACGTGACGGGTTCGCCAGTGGCTATGCCATCATCGGTTGAAGGCGTGGACATGGCAATTTTCCATGCCAGCCACAACATATAAGCAGCCCCTGCATATTTGAGCACCACATAAATCCATGGATAGATTTCAAAAATTTGACCTAGCCCAAAGCCAATGCAAGCGATCATGGCCGGAAAACCAATGGCCACCCCCATAATGTGCGGCCATGCCCGGCGCACACCAAAGTTTATGCCGGTTGCCAATAACATGGTATTGTTGGGCCCCGGCGTGAAAGCCGAAATGCCACCAAAAACAAATAGAGCTAAAAAGAGATCATAAGTCATGCGGGTCAGCATAACTGATTCATCAGAAAAAGATGGGGTCTTTTTCCATGCCTTTGTAAATGTCAGCCACAAACTCACCATAGCCATTATAGATCACACTTGGCACACGTTCACCCGTGCCCAACACTTCTTCTGTGGCCTGACTCCAGCGTGGGTGTGGAACTTCGGGGTTCACATTGGCCCAGAAACCATATTCCGATGATTGAATGGCTTGCCAAAAATTCATCGGCTGCTCAGCCACAAAGCTGATTTTCACAATCGACTTGATAGACTTGAAGCCATATTTCCATGGCGTGTGCAAACGTAAGGGCGCACCCATAGATTTTGGCAAATCCTTGCCATAAGCACCCGTAGCAATAAAGGCGAGATCATTCATCGCTTCAGCCATGCTCAAGCCTTCAACATAAGGCCATGGATAGCCGCTGAAGGAATTAGGGTCTTGGCCTGGAGCCATTTTAGGATCATTGAAGGTTTCAAAGCGCACATATTTTGCCTCTGCCTTTGGCTTGGCCAGTGCGATCAAATCTTTCAGCGCAAACCCAGTCCATGGCACCACCATGGCCCACGCTTCAACACAGCGATGGCGGTAAATGCGGTCTTCAATCGCCATCATTTTAATCAGGTCTTCAGCTTGAAATGTCAGAGGCGCATCAACCAAACCATCAATGGTAATACTCCACGGCTTTGTGATCAGCGCCTGAGCAGCATCGGAAATGTTTTTTGATGTGCCAAATTCATAAAAATTATTATAAGTGGTGTTCTGTAATTCATCTGTCACTGGTTTGCCAGCATCGGCAAATTTAGGATTAACCGCAGCTTGGGCTGAGCCAATGAGAGGTAGCACCGCAAGGCCACTAACAATTTGGCGACGGTTAAAGAACAAAGACTCAGATGTCACTTGTGACTCTGAAATTTCCCAACCTTTACGTTTGATAATGTTCATGGGTGCATATCCTATTAGCTTATCTAAGAGCTAAGATGATTTGCGCCCACAAGCAATTCAAGTTCTATCACTTAATTGTTAGTTCAGACGTTAGCGACCCATAAAATCGCTCTTGCCCAAAGGCGCACCAATGCCACGCAGAAGATTATAAGCAGTGGTCATGTGGAAATAGAAATTTGGCAAGGCAACGCTGCTGAAATAGGTTTGGCCAGGCAGCACCACATCTTGACCGCCTTGCTTAATGGTCACATTGCGGGTTTCTGCACCTTCAAAGCTCTTGGCATCTAAACTTGATAAAAACGCTTCGGTTTTTGCAATGCGCGCATAAAGCTCTTCAAATGTTTTCTCTTCATCAGCAAAGCTTGGAATGGCTGTGCCTGAAAGTCTTGCACCCGAACCCTTGGCAAAATCTGTCACCAACAAAACTTGACGCAACAATGGCAGCATGTCCGGAAACACGCGCAAATTAAGTACAACTGCTTTATCCATCTTTTGTGCATCAAGATGGGCTTCAGCTTTTTTCAAAAACTTCGTGAGGGCACCTAAATTTTTCAATAGGCCCGGAACAACTTGTGGGTACATTATATAATCCTTTGTTATTTCAAATTGCCGCAGAAGCGTTGAATGCGCGTGCATGCATCTTCTAATATGGGGGTGGCCGTCGCATATGAAATGCGGAAATAAGGCGAGGTGCCAAATGCCGCACCATGAACTGCTGCCACACCTTCAGCGGCCAATAATTCCGAAACAAAATCTTCATCTGTTGCAATCACTTTGCCCGAAGGTGCAGTTTTGCCAATAGTGCCCGCACATGAGGGGTACACATAAAACGCGCCCTCAGGTGTTGTGCATTTAATGCCATTGGCTTGGTTCAGCATTGAAACCACCAAATCACGGCGCTCCACAAACACTTTATTATGTTCGGCAATAAAATCTTGCGGGCCATTCAAAGCTTCAACAGCCGCCCACTGCGCTATCGAATTTGGGTTCGATGTAGATTGCGATTGCAGCTTGCCCATGGCTTTAATCAAGACCTCTGGTCCAGCCGCATAGCCAATGCGCCAGCCCGTCATGCAATAAGCTTTGGAAACGCCATTCATGGTCAATGTGCGATCATAAAGGGCAGGCTCAACTTCCACTGGTGTACAAAATTTGAAATCATCATAAACCAAATGCTCATACATATCATCAGTTAGCACCCACACATGAGGGTGCTTCACCAACACAT
>JAYUPT010000237.1:0-21997 GCA_043759965.1 Aestuariivirga sp.
GTTTTGCCAACCCCAGCCTCGCCTTCCAAGAAAAGCGGGCGGCCCATTTTAAGGGCCAAGAACAACACCGTCGAAAGATCGCGCCCCGCAATGTAGCCAGACGACGAGAGAAGTTCTGCAGTGGCGTCAATGGAGGCTGGCAAATTCACGCTGCGTATTCTTCCCAACTTTGTCATCCCGACGAAAGTCGGGACCCAGGAGAAGCGGTACAACGTAAAACATTTACACCTGAGCTAGACTTCTGGGTCCCGACTTTCGTCGGGATGACAGTTACAATGACCCCGCGAGATTTAGTTCCCGCAGTTTGCTTAACTTACTTCGCCGCAACCACTGCCCTGCCCGCTAACACACCTATCAAATGTGCGCGGTAAGCAGCAGTGGCATGCATATCATTCATCAAACCCTTGGGTGCGATTTTAACGCCCGTGATTGCCTTGGCTGAGAAATCCTTGCTCAATGCCGCTTCAAGGTCAGCAGCCCGAAATGCAACTGGCCCAGCCCCGGTCACTCCAACACGCACTTTGCCTTTTGCATCTTGCGAAATAAACACACCCGTTAATGCATAACGCGAGGCTGGATTGGGAAATTTTTGATGCGCTGACTTTTTGGGAATTGGAAAATGAACTGCAGTAATAATCTCGCCACTCTTCAAGGCTGTTTCGAACAAACCAGTGAAAAATTTATCGGCTTCAATTTTGCGTTTGTTGGTTTCGATGGTGGCACCCAACCCCAAACACGCTGATGGATAATCAGCAGCAGGATCAGCATTGGCAATTGAGCCGCCTATGGTGCCCTTGTGGCGCACATGAACGCCACCAATCTTGCCAGCCATTTCCCACAGTGCAGGAATGGCTTTTTTAATCTCTTTCGAAGTGGCCACTTCCATATGTGTCGTGCCAGCTTTGATTGAGACTGTGGTTTTTGAAACCTTGATGCCACTGAAATTCTTGATTGCAGTGAGATCAATAATATCCGTAGGGGCGGCCAAGCCTTGCTTCATAGTGGGCAGCAGCGTGTGGCCGCCACCCATATACTTTCCGTCCTTGGCCTTCTTCAACATGGCGGCCGCTGCAACTGTTGTGGCCGGGCGATGATAATTGAAATTTTCCATTGTCTCTCTCCCTTACTCAGCGGCGGTTTTCATGGCTTGCATGGCCGTCCACACCGTAAGCGGTGTTGCGGGCATAGCAATGTCACGAACGCCAATTGCATTGGTAATCGCGTTGATCACGGCAGGTGGTGCGCCGATAGCACCTGCTTCGCCGCAGCCTTTAATCCCCATGGGGTTTGTGGGGCATGGTGTGCAGGTGAAGCCAAGTTTGAAATTTTCAATAAGCGGCATGTTGCCAGCACGCGGCATATTGTAATCCATATAGGAGCCGGTCAAAAGTTGGCCGGAGTCTTCATCGTAAGCAGCCCCTTCAAGCAGAGCTTGGCCAATGCCTTGGGCCACACCACCTTGAACCTGGCCTTCAACAATCATTGGGTTGATCAAGTTTCCAAAATCATCCACCGCCGTATAATCGGCAATCTTGGTAAGGCCGGTTTCAATATCCACTTCCACCTCGCAAATATGCACACCTGCTGGAAACACAAAGTTTGCAGGGTCGTGGAAGGCGCTTTCTTTCAAGCCAATTTCAATTTCCGAAGAATTGAACTTGTGACCAAGATAAGATTGCAGAGCCACCTCACCAAACGCCATTTTCTTGTCAGTGCCCTTCACAGTGAAAGTGCCGTCTTTAAATTCAATGTCGTCCGTTGAAGCTTCCATCACAGCCGCCGCCACTTTTTTGGCCTTGGCTTCAATCTTGTCCAAAGCTTTTGAAATCGCATGCATGCCAACAGCGCCAGAGCGCGAGCCATAAGTGCCCATGCCCATCTGCACTTTATCAGTGTCGCCATGCACGATGGAGACATTGTTAAAATCAATACCGAGACGATCCGACACAAGTTGCGCGAAGGTTGTCTCGTGGCCTTGGCCATGGCTATGTGAGCCTGTGAGAACCTCAACAGTGCCGATCGGATTGACCCGCACCTCTGCAGATTCCCACAAGCCCACACCCGCCCCCAGTGACCCAACAGCAGCCGAAGGTGCAATGCCGCAGGCCTCAATATAAGCCGAGAAGCCCACACCACGCAGCTTGCCATTTTTGAAAGATTCCGCTTTGCGCGAAGCGAAGTTTTTATAGTCCGACATCGCTAAAGCCTTGTCGAGGGCCGCACCATAATCACCTGCATCATAACACATGATGACTGGTGTTTGATGCGGGAAGCTGGTTACAAAGTTTTTGCGCCTAAACTCTGCCGGGTCTTCTTTCAATTCCCGCGCCGCCGTTTCCACCAAGCGCTCCACCACATAAGTGGCCTCAGGCCGCCCTGCACCACGATAAGCATCAACTGGTGCTGTGTTGGTGTAAACCGCATCAACCTCAACATAGATGTTGGGGATGTTATATTGCCCCGAAAGCAACGTGCCATAAAGATAAGTTGGAACGGCAGCCGAGAAGGTTGAGAGATAAGCCCCCATCGCTGCATAAGTGTGAACTCGAAGGCCCGTGATAATGCCTTTGGCATCCATGGCCATTTCAGCTTTGGTCACATGGTCGCGGCCATGTGCATCAGCAAGGAAGGCTTCGGAACGATCACCGGTCCACTTGATTGGTCGTCCACCAATATGTTTGGAGGCCCACACGCACACCACTTCTTCAGCATAGATGAAAATCTTTGAACCAAAGCCGCCGCCCACATCGGGCGCAATCACCCGCAATTTGTGTTCTGGAGCGAGGCCATGAAATGCCGAAATCACCAACCGCGCCACATGTGGGTTTTGGCTGGTGGTATAAAGCGTGTAACTCTCAGTGCCATTATCATAAGAGCCAATCGCAGCGCGAGGCTCCATAGCATTTGGAATCAAGCGATTGTTGACGATATCCATTTTCGTGATATGCGCCGCATTTTTAAAAGCAGCAGCCGTCGCATCTTCATTGCCAAGGCTCCAATTGAAAACACGGTTATCGGCAGCCACCTCATGGATTTGCACTTTTGATGTCATGGCCTTGGCCACATCCACCACATGCGGCAACACACCATAATTCACCACAATGGCTTGCGCGGCAGATTTGGCTTGTTCTTTCGTTTCAGCAATAACCACAGCCACATGATCACCCACATAACGCACTTTGCCTTGCGCCAGCACCGGGTGAGGGCCGGCCTTCATGCCTTCGCCATTTTTAGAGGTAATGCCCCAACCACAAATCAATCCGCCAAGCTTATCATTGGCCACATCTTCACCAACAAAAACCCCAACCACACCCGGCATTTTTTTAGCCTTGGCCGTGTTGATCGATTTGATTGTGGCATGGGCATGAGGGGAGCGCAGGAAATAAGCGTAAGTTTGATCTTTAAGATTTATATCGTCGGTATAATTGCCCTTGCCTGTAATGAAGCGGAGGTCTTCTTTGCGGCGCACCGATGCGCCAACGCCAGTTTTAGTATCAGCCATGATTTCAAGCCTCCATTACATATTCGCAGCGCCGGCCTGAATGGCCTTGACGATGTTATGATAGCCCGTGCACCGACAGATATTGCCTGAAAGTTCGCGACGGATAACCTCTTCAGAAACTTTTTTGCCATTGCGCTTCACAATGTCGATGGCCGACATAATCATGCCCGGCGTACAAAATCCGCATTGCAAACCATGGTGCTCTTTGAAAGCAGCTTGCATCGGGTGCAGCTCGGTGCCCTTGGCCAAGCCTTCCACTGTTGTCACATCAGCCCCTTCACAGGCCACCGCCAAAGTGGTGCATGATTTTATGGCCTTGCCATTTATATGTACAACGCAAGCGCCGCATTGGCTGGTGTCGCACCCCACATGGGTACCTGTCAGACCTTGGTGCTCCCGAATAAACTCAACAAGCAGCGTTCGTGCTTCCACGTCCTTGCTTACTGATTTTCCATTGATTCTAAATTTTACTGACGGCATTTAGTCCTCCCAGTTGCGAGCAATCTTCGAATTGAGTTTAAAACTCAAACCAGCGCTCGTCATTATTCGACATGAAGCTCAGCACTGCGATTGGTTCGCGTCAAGACACTTTCTAACGAAGCTAGTTTACAATCTCGCAGCTATGTCTGACAAAACTGATCGGAAATTCTTCATTGCCTTTCGCCTCTTATCAAGTGTTAGATAGCGCGCATGACAAGCGATGGCACACAACAGGGCGATAAGAACGATTTTCAATCGCCGCTAGAGGCGTGGCTGTCTCAACATCAGCTTCTGCGATTGCTCCCCCTATTCCAGCTAAATGCCATAGATATGGATGTTCTCACTGAGCTTGATGCAGCAGATCTAACCGAGCTGGGTTTGCCACTGGGAGACCGCAAACGCGTACTTAAAGCATTGGCTGCTGAAGTGCCGCCGCCAGCAACAGTACATGCAAAGAAAAGCCACCCAGCAGAACGCCGCCAAGTTACAGTTGTGTTTTGTGATCTAGCGGGATCAACAAAACTAACAGCTTCACTTGATCCTGAAGAATCGCGGACTATAATCCGCGAGTATCGTGGTATAGTTGCTGAACATATTACCGGTCTTGGCGGCCACATCGCGCAATTTTTAGGCGATGGAGTGCTGGCTTATTTTGGTTGGCCAACAGCATACGAAGATTCCGCCGTGCGCGCTGTTAAGGCAGCCCTTGAACTTGCCAGTGCAGTTGGCCAACACCGCACCAAACAAAACATTACTCTTGCGGTTCGTGTGGGCATTGCAACTGGCATGGTGGTTGTGGGTGCTGGCGATGCCAATCCAATCACCGAAGATCAAACAGCCGTAGGCGATGTTGTAAACATTGCGGCACGCTTACAGGAAATCGCCGCGCATGGGGCCGTGGTAATTGCAGAATCTACTATGTCACTAGTGGGGTCAAATTTTAAAGTCATACTTAAAGGAACTTATGATCTAAAAGGCGTAGGTGCTACCAAGGTTTTTAACGTCACAATAAAAGACAACACTGCAGATCAACCCGATGGTATTGCAAGCAGTGTCAACCAAAAACTGTTTGGCCGCGACACTGAATTTAAAATTGGTGAAAACCACTGGCGAAAAGCCATTGATGGTCAAGGCCAGACTGTTTTGATTACTGGCGAACCTGGAATCGGAAAATCGCATTTAACATCCCGATTGGTGCAAAAATTCACCCCCGAAACTGGTGCAATCATCAAATACTTTTGTTCGCCCTTTCAACAAAGTACGGCCCTTCATCCAATCATCAATGAGTTGCGTTCTTCGGCTGGCATTGTGAATGGCGAAACGATTACACAAAGTGTAACAAAGCTTGAGGATCTCGTTATTCGCGCAGGTGGTGATAGTGCCACTTGCATGCCCTATCTCACGCGGCTTTTATCACTTGCCTCCACTGATTATGCCGAACCAGAAGGCATAACGCCAATGATCCGCAAGGCCCGAAGTTTTGCAGCACTAACCAGTTTGATCATGGCACGCGCATCACAAAAATCTGTTCTAATTGTTGTGGAAGATGCCCATTGGCTCGACCCAACAACTCTGGAATTTCTTGACCAACTAATTCCAGCGGTGCGCACATTGCCTGTGATGTTGCTCATCAATGCTAGGCCCGAATTTCGCCCACCTTGGCAAGGCAATGAAAATTTCACTTCGATTGCATTGCAGCGACTAACCGATGATCAAGTGGCGGCGATAATTGCAGATATTTGTGCTCGGCGTGCACTTCCGGCTGATATCATAAGACGCATCACTGAGCGCAGCGACGGTATTCCGCTATTTGCTGAAGAACTTTGCAAAGCTGTGCTTGAATCTGGCCAATTGCAGGAAGCCGATGGCAAGTTTGAATTGGCACATCCTTCGGCATCTTTCTCGGTTCCACTCAGTTTGCGCGACACATTGATGGCGCGCCTTGATCGGCACCCAGAGGCGCGAGAAGTTGCCCAGATTGCAGCTTGCATGGGGCGTGATTGTGATTATCAAATTCTTGCTGCTATCTCACAGCGCAGCCCGGTGGAACTGGATGATGCGTTGGCCAAGCTTGGGAAAGCGGAAATTATATTCAACCAAGGCCAGCTGACAAATGCCATCTATACGTTTAAACACGCGCTGGTTCAGGAGGCTGCCAAAGAAAGCTTGCTGAATTCCAAGCGGCGCCAAATACATTTGAAAATTGCTAACTATCTAGAATCAAATCGGCCAGATTTTGCAATGGCCCGCCCAGAGTTGATGGCATACCAATTGACCGAAGCGCAAGCCTACGAACGTGCGATTCACTATCATCAGAAAGCTGGCAATCTAGCTTTGGCATCATCGGGCAATCAGGAAGCGATTGGTGAATTTAAATTAGCACTCGAACTTATCACTCTGCTTCCACAATCAGATATTCGCGATCGGCTTGAGCTAGATATTTTGATCACGCAAGCTATTCCATATACTCTCACCAAAGGTTATGCCGCACCCGAAGTTGAATCAGTTTATCAGCGCGCCATGCAAACTTGTGCGCGACTTTCCGAGGATGCGCAAAGCTTTGCGGTGATTTATGGTTTTTGGCGGTTTTATCTTTTGCGCGCTGATTATAGTAACGCACAAAATCTAAGCGACCAGTTGGTGCGGATGGCAACAAACGATGGTGATCTGGCCACCGCCGTCACTTCAAACCGGGCCGCAGGTGCAACGCGATTTTATACCGCCCGATTTGAAAGCGCGCTTGAACATCTAAGGCAAACAGCAAGCATCATCCCAGCCCCTGCTCTGCGCAAAGCCATTCTTGCTTATGACGTTGTTGACCCGTGGGTGGTCAACCACGCATATTCCGGCATGGCATTGTGGATTTCTGGAAAGCCTACCGAAGCAAAGCGCCAGAATGACATTGCAATAACTTTAGCACGCGAAGTCAACCATCCATTCACTCTGGCGTTGGCCTTGTGTTTTGCACAATGGACTTACCAGTTTTGTGGCGACCATGCGCGCGTGCGCGAACTCGCTACTGAAGCATTGGCATTATCCGAACGTTACAGTTTCACATTCTGGACCGGATGGGCGCATATTCTGTTGGCTTGGGCCGAAGCTCGCACCGACACAGCCAACACCAAACAACGCATGCGCGCCGGTTTGGAGCTTTGGCAATCAACTGGTTCTGAACTGGGCCAGAGCTATTTCCAATGCCTATTCGCAGAAAACGCCCAAAGCACCGAAGCACTTCTACTCCTCGATGCGGCAGAGAAATTCGCGTCTGATCGCAATGAAAGTTTCTGGCTCTCAGAAATCCACCGTCTGCGCGGCAAACATGCTTTGCGCGAAGCCTATGACAACGCTGATATGCTAGCAGAAGCGCACTTCCGCAAAGCGCTGGCAGTGGCTGAAAAGTTAGGTGCAAAATCATTGGCACTTCGCGCAGCATTAGACTTGGCACAATTGATTGATGCTCAGGGTGGCTATAAGTCAGCCAGCAAAATACTTATCCCTTATGTCAATCAATTCAGCGCAGAAGATGGTTTTGCCGATCTTGATTTTGCACGCGCAGCACTGCTACGCGCCGGCCAAAACATTTCCCTATTTGACGAAGCCATTATTCCATGATGTGATGAAACTCCGGGGAAATAAAAATAAGTAAGAATTAAAGGGAAGAATATCTTGAGCCCAACCACCGTAATGCCGCCACCACCCTATAACCCCCCTTTTTGGTACGGTTCTTTTTCGGGCCTGTGGGTTTATTATCTGGTTGACCTCACCAAACTTAATGCGGCGTTACCGTTCAATGGCGCAGCTTTTCGTGCCTATGATTTTGGCAACGGCAAAGGTTTGGTCAACATCAACCTTATGAATTACGCTGGCCATTCTGGTCAAAATAATCCACAAGCTTATATTGATATCTTGAAGCCCATCAATCCATCAAGCAGCACATTTCCGCCAAGCTTGGGGGTAGAACCCAGCAATGAATGTGAATTCAACATTGTCTGTTATCCCACCGCGCGTAGCTCACAAACGCCAAAGGGCCTCAGCATTGCCGATTATATCGCAGGCAATGATCACACCAAGACACTTGGAAATTACCGCGTCTTTGTTCCGTGCGATGATCGTATTGCAGTTTATTGGGGCACAAATAATTATGGCGAGAACAAGGTGATGACTCACCCTTTTCTCTACAATGTTCCAAGCCTAAACAACACAGGTGCAACCAGCACCCAAGGCCAAACTGCGTGGCAGTTTATCGTGCCTGGCACTGTGCAGGAAGCATTCACCTTCAATTTCAATGGCACTGCCAATCCACCGATATTCTCTTGCAACCCGTTTATGTTCAGCGTGAATTTTGATTGTTCAAACGTGCCGTCCACGCCCAGCAATCCGTCCGAGATAATCGACTACAGCATTGTCCCTGATCCGGTCGTAGGCGCAAGGCCCGTTGGCTCACGCCGAAATCTGTTTGGCTCGTTCAAAGCTTATGATCTGGTGGTGAACAAGCCAACAATTGCTCAGCTAACAATCGGCAACAGCACGCATCCTCTGGCAGCATTGATGGGCAGCATGATTAGCCCTGCCACCAGACCTGTGGCCGCACAAGTTTTCCATTCGCAGCCAGTCATTGCTGAAAGCGGACAATACTATGTCGATCTCTAAAGCCGCATTGAGCGCTGTAATTATATTGCTGGCGCTCATTGCCATTGCGTCAAACTTCGTTTTGCAAAAAGCTGATCATTCCGTGCTCATGGCAATGCCAGCTTTGCCAAATCTGAGTGCCAAAATTCCGGGTGATGTGAGACAAAGCGCAACCACGACTGATATTGATAAATTTTCGTGGCAAAGTTTCGTAGGCGTTAATTGGCCTGCCGATGGGATCGGCGTGATCGGAGCCAAAGGCGACAATGTAGCGGTCTGGCAATTTTGGAAACAAGATACAGATGTTTTGGTGCCTGCTGGTCAAACGCCAATAGCTTGGAAAACGCCATCACCCGTTCCAGCAATCTGCACGCAAAAATCGCCACTGGGCACCCGCATTCTCACCCACTCCACCAAACGCGGCGAACTTGGCACTTTCAAAACACCCGGCAACGGACCTTTGATTGATCAGAACGGCAAATATGTGCGCTTTGAAATTTTGTTGAATGAAACCATGTATGATTTCATTTTACAGAATAATCTCTACTCCAAAATCGGCCAAGCTTCTTACAATCCGGGTGGCGATGTTGCGTTTCCGTTGGGTGTGGAAAATGGCGCGGTGGGTGCGGTGATGCTAAAAATCGCATGGAAAATCATGGGCGCTGGCGATGACCCAACGAAGTTTCACACAAGTCAGGCTTATATATTTGATCCAGGGGCAACGCCAAAATGCGACCTGAAATTGGTGGGCCTTGTGGGGATGCACATCAGTCACAAAACCACCAATGCCCCGCAATGGGTGTGGTCCACTTTTGAACATGTTGATAACGCACCATTAGCAGGAAACACTTTGAGCCCGCATTATAATTTCAACGATGCAATGCCCGCAAACAATCCACCTAATTGTGGGGCAAGCGGCGGCACTTGCAATTTAGTGCCATCTGGAACGTGGGATCCTAACACGGGTGTAAAAACGCCCGTGCAAGTGGTTCGTCTTAGCGATGTCACCTCAACTGCAAAAGCCGAAAATACAAACTTCACCGCTGCCCTAAAAGCCGTGAATGCAAAATCAGTCTTTGCAAATTATAACCTCATCGGCACACAATTTCCAACTGACATAACCAGCGCAAGCGACCCTTCCGGCGTGCCACGGCCATTATTTTTAGCTAACAGCACCATGGAAACCTATTTGCAAGGCAAAGCTCCTCGCGTTTCTTCAGATTGTGCAGGCTGTCATGTTCTTGCCACCATGTCTGATCAACGCACCAGCGATTTTTCTTTCATCTTGGCCCGCGTGGGAATGCATTGAGAAAAAGCCATGAACCCATCAAACACCTTGCCAGCTTTCATTGAACTCTCCTCGGCTCTCACGGGCGTGTCGCAAAAAATTGTTGGCCAAGCACAATCGGCAGCAAGTTATTATGAAACCTACACAAGCTTGGCCAACTCAAATGCAAGGCCCTTGGCCATGGATGCCTTGATGCGGGTTTATTGGCTCAACCGCCAAAATTATCCGGCAGATGTTGTTGCGGCCATGCTGTTGAGTGGTGGCCTCGATTCAGGTTCGGCATACCCTGTGTTCAAGCTTTCTGCCATGATCAAAAACTTGATGAAACTATTGCTGCTCGGCATGTGGTTTGAACCCACGATCACAGACCCAGATTACGAAGGTGAAATTCCAACGGCTATGATCTATTCTGAAAGTCTGGTCTGGCCCATAGCCCAAGCCCATGCTGTAGGCGATAGTAAAATGCCATATGGCCATTGGGCCAAAGTGCCACCACCCCTCAATAAGTTAATCGGATAAGTCATGGCAAATTATGATGTGATCATTGTTGGAGCTGGCATATCAGGTGCAATTATGGCGTTGGAACTTGCCAAAAAGCAAAAGCGCGTTTTGATTTTAGAGGCGGGTGCACCAGACCCAAATTCGCGTCAAGATTTTCAAGAGCATTTTTTGAAATCTGTGATCAAACTACCAGAATGCCCTTATCCTCCGTACACGGACGATCCGGCAAATCAAAATGCGCCGCGCGCCAATAGTCACATGCTGTTCGAGTGGCCTGCCTATAATTCTTCCAACCCGCAGGTCCAAATCGCAAAGTTTAACTTGAAGAGTCATTTAACGGTATCGCCGCAATCCGAAATTCCATTTCTCAGCACCTATGAACGCGTTCAGGGTGGCACCACTTGGCATTGGCTGGGGGTGAGTTTGCGCTTGTTGCCCAATGATTTCAAAATGCAAACCACCTATGGAGTTGGTGTGGACTGGCCGATTGATTATGACGATCTCATTGACGATTATGGCACAGCAGAACACGAGATTGGCGTTTCTGGCAATGTAGTTGAGCAAGGTTACCTCGGCCTCACCTTTCCCAAAGGCTACGCTTACCCAATGCCGCGCATAGCCCCCACCTATTCCGACGATCAGTTGGATAGTTTGATGACAGGCCTGCAATTGCCATGGCTAAATAACCAAATGCCGCGCATGGTCAACACGCCACAAGCCCGCAATTCAGTTTATTATGACAATCGCCGCGCTTGTGCTGGAAACACATCCTGCATTCCCATGTGCCCCATACAAGCAAAATATGATGCCACAATCACGCTGCAAAAAGCTGTGAACACTGGCTATGTCACCATCCAATCGCGAAGCGTTGTGACCAAGCTGCTTGTTGGCCGCGTGACCAAATCAATCGATGGGGTTGAGGTATTGACCTATGTCAATGAAAGCGGTGGGCCCGTAACCAAATCTATTCTCACGGCCAGTGCTTATGTGGTGGCTGCTCATGCCATTGAAACGCCGCGCCTCCTTTTAAATTCTGCATCACCCACAATGCCAAATGGCGTGGCCAATTCCAGTGGTCAAGTGGGACAAAATTTAATGGATCATATTGTTTATCTTGGCTGGGGTCTCAGCCAAAACCCAGTCTATCCTTATCGTGGCCCGCGCTCATCCGGCGGCATCGAATCTTTGCGCGATGGGCCATTCCGCAAAAACTTTGCAGCCTTCCGTGTGGATGTTGGCAATGAAGGCTGGGGCTGGGCCGATGGCGACCCCAACACCATTACCAGCGATTTTATCGATGGCACCAATAACTCAGGCGCCAACCCAAATAATGATGCATATTTTGGCACAGCACTGGTGCAAAAACTTAATTACTATCTCACCCGCATGGTGCGCTTTTGTTATTTGGTTGAACAGCTGCCAAACCCCAAAAACCGCGTCACACTCTCCAAACAAACAGACGGCCTCGGAATCCCTCGCCCTGAAATCACTTATGCAGTTGATGATTACACTTTCGCAGGTCTCGAAAGTGCGGAGAATGCAACAAATACCATTTTCAAAAAATGCGGTATCACCAACTATACGGTTCAGCGCGCTGAAGACGGCTACCCTTCAGTGACAAAAACCAATTCCAGCGGCAAACAAATCACATATAATATTTTTGGCGCGGGCCACGCTGTTGGCACTTACCGCATGGGAAATTCCCCTAAAGACTCGGTGGTCAATTCCCATTTGCAAAGCCATGATCACAGCAATCTGTTTTTGCTAGGCTCTGGCGTATTTCCAACTGTAGCCACTGGCAACCCCACACTCACCATCGCGGCCCTCACCTACCGCGCCAGTCGCAAACTCTTATCGTTGCTCTAAGTGTCTAGCTGACGTGCTCAGTCATACGGTTTGCTGCTAACACTTTTTCGGCCAAGGCACGCCCGACCAATTGATTGAACAAAATAGCAAGCGCTGGTTTATTTTTTGCCAGTTTCTTGGCTCCCGCCAGAGACATGCAAAGCAACACAGTATCAGCTTCCGCAATAACATCAGCAGTTCGCGTCGTTCCCAAACTATAGGCCACCTCACCTAATATTGCCCCAGCAGTCATGGTCCGCATCCGTTTGGGTGAAGAACCCGCACCCGGACGGAAGACAACAGCCCGACCAGATTCTACAAAATAAATATCCTTCGCTTCAGTTCCACTTTTAATGATCACATCACCAGCCACAAAGGTTTTGCGCGACATAGCAGCGAAGAGCTTCTCCAAATCTTGGGCGCTGGCCGATGCATTTGCAAATTGTTCAGCCAGAGACTTTTCTTTGGATGCGGCAACTTTGTTTTTTAGAATTTCAGTTTCCGCCACCTCCAATGCAAGGTCTAAACTATCATAGACCGAAATTCGATCGCCGCTGGCAATAGTGAGATCTGAGCGCCGCAACGACTCTTCTACTTTTGCGTTAAGGCCGCAGAACATCACAGAAAAGTTTTTTGCTGTTGCAAGGTTTTCAATTCTTTTTAATGCATTGGCAGAAGCACTATCAAGATTAGTAACCCGCGAAAAATCAATAATAACGCAGCGCAGTTCAACTCCGCTGTTCTCAGCGGCAGTGCGCACCCGTGCAACCACCTGCTCAGATGTACCAAAAAATAAAAAACCCTGAAGTTGAATAACTTGTACTGCCCTGCCGCGTTCAGACAACATAATGGTCTCGTCAGGTGCACGGTCTGTAGTGCTCGGAAGTCGTGCCAGTGACGTCACGTTGCGAATAACTGGTGCATTAGAATAGCTATAGGCAAACAGAATCGTTGCTATCAAAAAACCTGCCAAAATTGCTAGTAAAATGCTGTAGCCAACCGAGATCACTACGATTAGCAGAACCACGCCCCATTCTTGTGCACTGTATGATTTGCGTGTCTTCAACAACCAGTCGCTGACAAGATCATAGCCGTAATACATTACAAGCCCAGCAGAAACCATTACAGGAACCAGACTGGCAACATAGGCGGCATAAAATAACCCAAACAACTCAACTGCCGCCACCAGCAAGCCAACGCCCCGGCTGGCAACACCACTTTTATTTAAGAGTTGCGTTGAAGCAAGATCCGAATAACCCGGCGGTCCAGCAAAACCAGTAACCAGCAGATTGGTGCCACCAACAATCTTTATCTCGCGGTCCACATCCAGCTCCTTGCCAGTGGCAAGTTCCAAAGCCGAAATGTTCATCATAGCGGCAAACAAGCTAAGCAACGCAACAGTTCCAAACAGCGGAGCTGCCGCCATCACGGCACGCCAATCAACCAACGGTAACAATGCCGGAAAAGGAAATTCAACACCACGGGTGGCAGGAACATCTGGCAAAAACCCAAACACCACAGCTTCACTTGGTGTGATGCCAAACATTTTCAACCAGCCATGGAATAACAATGCAGCGCCAACAAGAATTGCCAGCAACACGAATGGCTTGGAGATGTAAGTCATAGCCAGCCCAATGATGATGGCCAGCAGAACGGCAGGAAGCAGTTGCATGAATTGTCCCGCACTGCCGATGGAAAGTAGTCCGTTTAGGCTCGACTCCACATGCGCAACCATAGCAATGCCACCGATCAATAAAAGGCACCCAGTTGCCGCCATAAACCCAGCCAAAACCTCTAATGGAAAAAACCGAACCAGCCGCCCCGCTTTGAAGTATCCTGTCGCAAAGAGAACGATGCCCGTGGTCAACGTGGCAGCCGCAATAATCGCAAAAGCAGTCGCAACTTTTGCCTCAGGAGTTACATTTGAAACCGCCGTAGCAAGCGACACGGCTAAAACCGCAACACCAATATCTTGCGCACCGGCAATGTTAATTTTTAGCTGGCTGCGCAAGCCCACAAAAACAGACATCAAAATGCTGCAACTCAATACCGCAGTTACGGCCATCCCGATGCCAGAGGTCATTCCCCCGGCAAACATCAGCGACGCCAATGCAATCGCAAACCCAATGCTATCTAATCCGATAACCAGCGCCAAAGCCAAGTGCAAAGGAAACTGCGAAAAAAAATCAACAACAACCCTTGGCATCAAAGCCATAGGCCGTGAAAGTTTCTCAAATACCCAAGCCATATTTCTTCCCAACCGTTTTTTGTTGGGACACACAGTGTATCAAATTTGAGGTCTAGTCAAAATCTCAATCAACAATGACTGCCAAGATAAAATGCGGCAGCCGTTCAGAACTTCAAAAACTCTGGTTGCTTTATTCATTAGGTTTCAATCTCGGCCACCAAATCCTTGGCTTCAACACTGTCGCCGATTTTGACATGGATTGCTGTCAGTTTGCCGGCACGTTCAGCAACCACTGAGGTTTGCATTTTCATGGCTTCGAGTTGCAGGATGATGTCGCCCTTGGCCAATTGAGTGCCAACCACGGCTTTAACCCCGATGACCAGACCCGGCATAGGTGCACCGACATGATTTGGATTTCCGTCTTGGGCTTTAGGCCGCGCCGCCACTTTGGCTTTGACGCTGCGATTAGGCACGCGGATTTCGCGGGGCTGGCCATTAAGTTCAAAGAACACTTTAACATCGCCAGTGTCGGATGTGGCACCCACCGTTTGCAGCACAATCTCAAGGCGCTTGCCGGGATCAATCTCGGCGGTGATCTGCTCACCCGGTTCCATGCCGAAAAAGAAGGTCTGCGTAGGCAAGGTGCGCACCGGACCATAAAGCCTGTGTCGGGCGCGGTAGTCGATAAAGACTTTTGGATACATCAGGTATCCGTTCAAATCCTCATCATCAATCATTTCATCTTCATTGCCCTCAAGACCAATTTTAAGATCGGCTTTAAGTTTGGTGCGCGTGGCTTCCAAATCCACGGCTAGAAGATTGGCAGCGGGCCGATGCGTGATTGCAGGTTCACCCTTCAGAACTTTTGCAGCAATGGCGGGTGGCCACCCCCCATCTGGCTGGCCAAGATTGCCTTTCATCATATCCACGACAGAATCCGGGAAAGCCACATCAATCGAAGGGTCTTCAACCTCTCGGCGCGAAAGTTTCTGTGACACCATCATCAAGGCCATGTCGCCCACCACCTTGGAGGATGGCGTAACTTTGACGATATCACCAAAGATCATATTGGCATCGGCATAGGCTTGCGCCACTTGCCCCCAGCGATCTTCCAAACCAAGGCTGCGCGCTTGGGCTTTGAGATTGGTAAACTGGCCACCTGGCATTTCATGAAGATAAACATCTGAAGCCGGTGCCGGAAGCCCGCTTTCAAAGGCCGCATATTGTTGGCGCACATGTTCCCAATATTCTGAGATATCGCGGATGGATTTGATATCAAGCCCAGTATCGCGGGTCGTGTGGCGAAGCGCTTCAACGATCGAGCCTAAGCAGGGTTGTGATGTGCCTCCCGAAAACGCATCCATGGCCGCGTCAACCGCATCAACACCCGCATCGCAGGCGGCAAGAATGGTGGCACCGCCAATGCCCGACGTATCATGGGTGTGGAAGTGAATTGGCAGGCCCACTTCTTCCTTCAAAGCTTTAATCAGAACCCGTGCAGCAGCGGGCTTGAGCAGGCCCGCCATATCCTTGAGGCCAAGGATATGAGCGCCAGCAGCTTTGAGTTCACGGCCCTTGCGGACATAATAATTGAGATCATATTTAGCCCGCGCCGGATCGAGAATATCGCCTGTGTAACACACCGTGCCTTCGCAGATTTTGCCTGCTTCCACCACAGCATCCATCGCGACCCGCATGTTTTCAACCCAATTCAGCGAGTCAAATACGCGGAACACATCAACACCCGTCTTGGCGGCTTGATGAACGAAGGAGCGCACCACATTGTCGGGGTAAGTGGTGTAACCTACGCCATTGGCCCCGCGCAGCAACATTTGCAGCAAATGGTTTGGCATCGCCGAGCGCAGGTCACGCAGGCGTTGCCATGGGCATTCCTGCAAGAACCTGTAGGCCACATCGAAGGTTGCCCCACCCCAACATTCAACCGAGAACAGTTGTGGTAGATTGGCGTTATAAGCTGGTGCCACCCGCAACATATCAATGGAGCGCATCCGCGTGGCCAGCAGGCTTTGATGACCGTCGCGCATGGTGGTATCGGTGACGAGCACCCGCGTTTGCCGCGCCATCCAATCGGTCACAGCTTGCGGGCCTTCGCGCAACAACATCTGGCGCAATCCATCTTGTGGCGCTGAATGCGGCTCAGGCGCCCGCAAAGCTGTCGCGCGTTGGGCTGGTTTCTTGCGCCCCACCGTTTCGGGATGACCATTCACCGTGATGTCGGCGATATAAGTCAATATCTTGGTGGCCCGATCCCGGCGCTTCTTGAACACAAACAGGTCGGGCGTGGTATCGATGAACTTGGTAGTGCAAGTGTCATTGAGAAAGGTTGGATGCTTCAGCAGGTTTTCAACAAAGGCAATGTTGGTGGAAACGCCTCTGATGCGGAACTCACGCAAGGCCCGATCAAGCCGTGTAATCGCTTTCTGAGGAGTTTGCGCCCAAGCAATCACCTTCACCAACAGCGAGTCATAGTGGCGCGTCACCACGCCGCCCGCATAGGCCGTGCCACCATCTAAACGAATGCCTGCTCCTGTGGCAGAGCGATAAGCCGTGAGGCGACCATAATCAGGGATGAAGTTATTCTGCGGGTCTTCCGTGGTGATGCGGCATTGAATGGCATGGCCGCGCAGCTTCACATCGGCTTGTGAGGCAGCACCTGTGGCTTCAGCCAGCGTAGCACCCTCAGCAATCTGGATTTGGGCCTGCACAATATCAATGCCCGTCACCTCTTCCGTAACGGTGTGCTCCACCTGCACACGCGGGTTCACTTCGATGAAGTAGAATTGACCTGTATCAATATCCATCAGGAACTCGACCGTGCCCGCACATTCATAGTTCACATGAGCGCAAATCTTGCGGCCTAATTCACAAATCTCTTGGCGTTGCGCTTCAGTCAGATAAGGTGCAGGTGCCCGCTCCACCACTTTTTGGTTGCGGCGCTGCACCGTGCAATCGCGCTCAAACAGGTGATAGATAGCCCCATGCTTATCGCCAAGGATTTGCACCTCAACATGGCGAGCCCGCAGAATCATCTTCTCAAGATAGCCTTCGCCATTGCCAAAAGCGGCCACGGCTTCGCGCCTGCCTTCCAGAACTTTTTCGACCAGCTCCTCAGCATTATTAATGGCCCGCATGCCGCGCCCGCCACCACCCCATGAAGCTTTAAGCATCAAAGGATAACCAATAACCGCTGCCTGTTTCTTTATGAGTTCAAAATCATCGCCCAGCACTTCAGTTGCTGGAATAACCGGAACGCCTGCTGCTACAGCAACTCGCCTAGCACTCGCCTTATCCCCCAGTGCCCGCATGGTATCAGCTTTTGGGCCGATGAACACAATGCCAGCCTGATCACAAGCCTCGACAAAATCTGGATTTTCCGATAACAATCCATAACCCGGATGGATCGCATCAGCGCCCGCCTGCTTGGCCACGCGGATGATTTCGGGAATGCTGAGATATGCTCCAACCGGCGTCATGCCAGCACCAATCTGATAAGCCTCATCAGCCTTAAACCGGTGCAGAGAAAGCTTATCCTCCTCTGCATAGACAGCAATCGTCCGCTTGCCCAACTCGGTCGCAGCCCGCATCACGCGAATAGCAATTTCGCCTCGGTTGGCGATGAGAATTTTCTTAAAATGTTTCAAAAGCAGATTTCCTATAATTTCCTGTGCCAACATTTTTACTCTTGAGTAATCGTCAGACGATTTCACGTCGTTCGTCAAGCAAGGAGTGCTAGTTATGCTAACAATTTAGTTCGAGTGCAAAATCGATACCCAACAAGAATGTGAAACTCTCCACCGTGTTGGCCTATGTGCAAAATTGGTGTAAGCAAACCCCATGGAAAAGTGGAAAACCTCTAGCGCCCAAGCCCAAAATGCCTGTGAACGAGATCGTCCATGACACGGCATTTTAGATCGACAAATGTTGATCCACACGGACGCGGGCTTGAATTCGGCAAAACCTATGCCGATCAAATCCGAGCCAACATTGTCATCTATCAAGCCATGTTCAAGCACTACTCAGGCGGCAGCTTTGATATGTTAAGCGCTGGCAATGCGGCACTTAGCGCCACCAAAACATTTGCACCAGCACTTCATGATGAAATGCTGGGTTTGGCCGAAGGCGCAGGCGTGGACCCTGCCCTCATCGGCATGTTGAATGCCCGCACCGAAATTCTGGCTTTGCTTAAGGCAGGCACACGCGGCGAATGTTCCACCGTTATCCATGTGCCGCCTGACATGCACCCTCCCGTTGCTGTGCAAACTTGGGATTGGTTTTATAATCTGAAAAACTCTTGGCTAGTATGGGAAATTCCACTGGCTGATGGCAGCACCACCAAGACCATGACAGAATATGGCATCGTCGGGAAATCCGGAATGAACACCCGTGGGCTTGGTGTATTGTTCACAATCCTTCATCACAAGAATGATGGTCAGAGTATTGGTGTTCCCGTACATGTCGTTTCACGCTGGTTGATGGATACAGCGCCAACCATTTCGCGTGCAGCGCAATTAGCCGCAAGTGCCGAAGTGTCAGCATCAAGTTCACTCAATCTCGTTTCTTATGAGGATGGCGTTGCAGCCGCCATCTCGGTTGAACTTCATCCAGACGGTCCAAGCTTCGTCATGCCGCAAGCCAACGGCGTTTTGATCCACACAAATCATTTTCTGGCATCTGAACCGGCGCAATATGACACCGAGCCAAAGGCTTACCCTGCTACCTTGTTAAGGCACAATCTTTTAACGCGCCGCATGGCCGCATTGCCGCAGATAAATTCAACATCCGTTCTAAAAGCCATGGCCAGTCATTCCGGTCGAGGCGAAGCTGTGTGTTGCCATCACAACATCAATGAAGCAGCCGTAACGCAATATGAAACCCTCTCAACTGTGGTGATTGATCTGGCCTCAGGCACATTTGATGTTCATGCAGGTGGCCCTTGCTCACATCCGCTTGTCAAATAAAATATGCCAGAAGAAAAGCAGGATAGCGATTGCGTGATGGTGATCCCTGCGGGAGTCGAACCCGCCTTTACAACGTGAGAGGCTGTCGTCCTAACCGATAGACGAAGGGACCTAAACGGTTTTTCTTAAAACCGTTGCTAGACATATATTCGGTTGCATAAAACGATTTTTCTTAAAATCGTCCTTCCTTAATCCTGCAACCCATTCACCCGCAGAATAACACGGTTGCTTTTAACATCAATCACATAAACCGTGCGACCCGCATTGATAATCAGCCGATCACCCGTCAGCACCACATCGCTAAACTTCTCATCAGGTGGCAAACCGATGCCCAGCGTTTTTGTCTCCGGCACGACCGCCTCAGCCTTGTTTTTGGCCTTATAAATAATGCCTGCCACCAACCCGAAGAAAAGCAGCAATAAAACGACGCCCATGATATAGACCAGCTTGAGCAGCCATTTCGATTGCTCGTTTGCAACAGGTTCACCTAAATCCGACATATGACTGACACTCCAACTCTTCTCACATCGACAACTACAATTGCCATGCGCCTCGATAAATTCTTGGCGGCAAGCTTTCCTGATTTCAGCCGTGCGCGCTTTCAAAAGCTCATCGCAGATGGCTATGTGTCTGTCGAGGGCCGAGTTGTGGATGATGGCGGCGAGAAGCTAAAACCCGGTCAAACCGCCGTGGTGAAAATCCCCCCCGCAGCGCCCGCCATTCCGCTGGCTGAAATTATTGATCTCAACATCGTGTTTGAAGATAAGCACCTCATCGTGTTGGATAAGCCTGCGGGCTTGGTTGTGCATCCTGGGGCCGGCAATGAAAACGGCACCATGGTGAACGCACTAATTGCTCATTGCGGCGATACGCTCTCCGGCATTGGCGGTGTCAAACGCCCCGGCATTGTGCATCGCTTGGATAAAGACACCAGCGGTTTATTGGTGGTGGCCAAGAATGACAAAGCCCATCATGGCCTGTCGGAACAGTTCGTGAGCCACGGATTAGACGGCCGCTTGGAGCGCGAATATCTCGCCTTCGTCTGGGGCAAACCCGAACGCCGCAGCGGCATGATCACCACAGGCATCGCCAGATCAAACGCCAACCGCCAGAAAATGGCCGTGTCCAATTCCGCCGTGGCCAAGGAAGCTATCACCCATTACGAGATCGAGGAACTCTTCGAACACGCAACTTTGGTGCGCTGCCGCTTAGAAACAGGCCGCACCCATCAAATCAGAGTGCACATGGCCCATATCGGTAACCCCCTGCTGGGAGACTTAGTCTATGGCGGCGGCTTCAAAGCCTCAATTAGCAAATTGAACGAGGCCGCTAAGTTGAGCCTGTCTTACCTAAGAGGCCAAGCCCTCCACGCCACAGTGCTAGGCTTTGACCATCCTGTAAGCGGCAAGCATATGCGATTTGAGAGTGAATTGCCAAGCGCGCTGGCTAGATTGCGGGTGGATTTGAGTTCAAAATAAAACTCAAGACACCGCCTTATGTAAAATCGAGCTGATCAAAGTTTGATAGGGCATGCCCTCTTGCAAAGCTTTAGATTTCAGGCGCATCAAATCATTGCGAGAAATACGCAATGTAATTTTATCGCGCACCGGATTCATCGTTGCTCGCGCAATCGCTTGAATTTCTTTTCTGCGCTTGGGCGTAAGAACGCTCACAAAAACGGCATCATCAGCCTCTAAGGCTTCGATGAGCTCTTTCTCTGCTTCGTCAGTATAACGTCCTAGCTTCGGTTCGTTAGCCATCATGGGCTCCACTCAAATATTTCCGCGTCAGCTTTCGGCTTGGGTAAATAGTTTTCAAAAAAATATTTTCGCCATCGATAACATAAGGCACACTGTAAACATAATTGTTGAAGAGCACGATATAAACCCGTTGATGCGGATATCGAACGTCATTTACATGCTCCACATCGTCCAACAATCCACCATTCTCAATGGCCAGAACGATATCTTCAAAACAAATGGCACGATCAAAGTTTGCCTTCAAAAGGTTGTTCTTCTCCTCGCTCCAAACAAAACTGACCATGCTGTCATTGTACAGACATAGCATGGCAAGTCAACGATTGGGGAAAGTAGCGCTGACAAAGGAGCGGAAATTGTTGGGATGACCCAATCCTCGACGATGCCAAAGTAGCGATATTTTCCCTTGACTCGGGCCAACAAACATTCAGGCTAAGGTTGGTGGGTGAATGTATAATAGAGATGAAAATGTGATGACCCCTGACAATTCTGACATGTCAGACCTCCGCAAAGTGGTTTTCACTCGGGAATTAATATATTTTGGCGCGGGAGAGAAACTCCCTAATCCCGTAACTCGAGTGCTGGCTGCAGCTGTGGTCCTGAATCCTTTTGCAGGAGCTGGCTATATTGAAGATTTATCCATCCTCTTCGATCTAGGACGACGCATTGGTGAGAAACTTATGCCCGAAGTTGTTTCCATGCTGCCGGGCACCCGCCCGACAAGTTATGGCAAGGCCGCCATTGTGGGAACCTCAGGCGAATTGGAACATGGTGCAGCACTGATCCATCCATTGCTTGGAAAGCCGATGCGATCAGCGGTGGGTGGTG
>JAYUPT010000238.1:0-7222 GCA_043759965.1 Aestuariivirga sp.
TTGTGCAAACTCCTTGGGGTTACACTTATTATTGAGGGAGCACCTCCAACAGCGGCCGCCTTGCTGGTGGCCAATCATGTTTCGTGGCTTGATATTCCAGTGCTCAGTGCGGTCACTCCAGTGTCGTTTATCGCCAAGCGTGAAGTTGGCACTTGGCCGCTTTTTGGCTGGATGGCGAAACTGCAACGCACGGTTTTTGTGAACCGAGAAAACCGTCACTCTACAGGAAATAAGCGGAATGAAATTACCGCGCGCTTGCAGCAAGGTGATTGTCTTGTTCTGTTTCCAGAAGGCACATCAAGTGATGGCACTCAGGTTTTGCCGTTCAAGTCTTCCTATTTTGGAGCTGTGGAAGGGTTGGATATTCCGGTTGTTCCCATTACAATTTCATATCAAGGCAAGCCTAAACTCTATGCCTGGTATGGCGATATGGATTTGGCTCCACATCTTTGGACTGTTGTTAAGTCTGGGCCAATTCAGGTGCGCGTGACCATTCACCCTGCCCTCGCAAAAACTGGCCGAAAAACTATGGCAGGCCATGCCGAAGCCACCATTCGCCACACACTTGGAGAAAAACCCTAAATCCGCTAGGGAAGCGCCCATGAACAAATTTATTGGTAAAACCGTTTTCGTAAAAACCTATGGCTGCCAAATGAATGTCTATGACAGTGGGCGCATGCAGGATGTGTTGGCCCCGCTTGGCTATGTTCAAGCAGATACGGCGGAAGAGGCTGATCTGGTGATTCTCAACACCTGCCATATTCGTGAAAAGGCTGTTGAGAAAGTTTATTCCGAACTGGGCCGTTACCGCGACATGAAAGCGGCACGGGGCGGCAATATGGTGATCGCGGTTGCTGGCTGTGTGGGCCAAGCTGAAGGCGAAGAGATTACGCGGCGCATGAAATCTGTTGATCTGGTGTTTGGCCCGCAAACTTATCACCGCCTGCCAGAACTTTTGAAACAGCGTGAAGTGACTGGCCTTGCTGTGGTGGAAACTGAGTTTGCGGTTGATGATAAATTCAAAGGCTTGGCCCATGAACAAGTGCGCCAGCCAACATCACGCAGTGTGACGGCGTTTCTCACCATTCAAGAAGGCTGTGATAAGTTCTGCACTTTCTGTGTGGTGCCTTACACTCGCGGCGCTGAATTTTCACGCGCACCTGCTCAAATTTTTGATGAAGCCAAAAAACTCGCAGATCAAGGCGTGCGTGAACTCACGTTGCTGGGCCAGAATGTGAATGCTTATCACAGTGGCGCATCCACACTCGCCAGCCTCATCACCGAACTGTCACAGATTTCTGGCATTCAACGCATCAGATACATGACCAGTCACCCACGCGATATGTCTGATGATTTGATTGCAGCTCATGGGTTAAACCCGAAGCTGATGCCCTACCTGCATTTGCCCATTCAATCAGGCTCTGACCGGGTGCTCAAAACCATGAACCGTGGCCATACGACAGCCGAATATCTAAAACTGATTGAGCGCATTCGTGCAGCGCAACCCCGCATCGCCATGACTTCTGATTTCATTGTGGGTTTCCCGGGTGAAACAGACCAAGAGTTTGAAGACACTTTGCAGCTGGTGCGAGAGGTGAATTATGCCGGGGCATTTTCATTTAAATATTCACCGCGCCCGGGAACCCCTGCCGCCACACGCGAGGACCAAATTCCGGAAGATGTAAAAAATGACCGCTTGGCGCGGCTGCAAACTTTGCTGACGGGGCAACAAGCTGCTTTTAACAAATCTTGCGTTGGCCAAACCTTGACAGTGCTTTTGGAAAAGCCCGGCCGCCAGAAGGGTCAGCTCATTGGGCGCTCACCTTATTTGCAATCGGTGCATTTAGAGGCACCCGAAAGCCTTTTAGGATCATTTGTGGATGCCCATATAATGTCTGTTGGCCCCAACTCACTTTCGGGGCATTATGCTGAGTCTATACCCAACGGAGGTCACTTGATTTGAGCCCATCTGCCAATGCTCTAAAAGCCCAAGACTCTGAAGACGGTGTTTTGGCCCTTGCCTTTGATGATAACCGCGTGCTGGCCCTTTTGATGGGTGAACATGACGCTCATTTGGCCGTAATTGAACAGCGCTTAGGTGTGGCCATTACACCGCGCGGAAACCGACTATCAATCAGAGGCGACCGCACCACATCTGAATTGGCGCGTTCAGTTCTCCTTCATCTCTATACCAAGGCGGCGCGCGGCGACGAAATTAACCGTGGTGAAATTGATGGTGCCATTCGCATGGTGAAGGTGGCTGAAGAAAAAGAAGTGCAAGGTGGTGGGGTTCGCACGAGGCGCAAAACAGTTTCGGCGCGCACTTCAAATCAACAAGTTTACATTGAGCAAATCCGCAAGAATGAGTTGGTGTTTGGCGTTGGACCCGCTGGCACGGGTAAAACTTATCTCGCTGTGGCCTGTGCCGCTGAAGCTTTGATGAATGGTGAAGTGGACCGCATTATCCTTTCTCGTCCCGCCGTGGAAGCTGGTGAACGCCTTGGCTTTTTACCAGGTGACATGAAGGAAAAAGTCGATCCTTATTTGCGCCCACTTTATGATGCGCTCTATGATATGATGCCACAAAGCTTGGTGGCCAAGGCCATGGCGGAAAATCAAATTGAAATTGCACCACTTGCTTTTATGCGCGGGCGAACTCTAGCTTCGGCCTTTATTATTTTAGACGAAGCGCAAAACACCACGCCGCAGCAAATGAAAATGTTTCTTACTCGTCTTGGAGAAGGCAGCCGCATGGTGATTACCGGCGACCCTTCACAGGTTGATTTACCTTATGGTGTGGTTTCAGGTTTGGATGATGCGCTTTCAGTTTTGGAAGGTGTTTCAGATATTGGCGTTACGGCGTTTCAAACAGCAGATATTGTGCGCCATGCCATGGTTGGTCGCATTGTGGCAGCTTATGATAAAAAGGGCAGTGCGGCTTCGCGCAAGGTGCGAGGCTAGATGCTCAACATAGTTATTGAGCATGAAGGCTGGAAATCAATTCGAGGGCTTAAAGCTCTTGCAGAGAAGGCTGTTGAGGTGGCTCTTCCTGCAGCCCAGCAAAAAAAAGAAATCACTTTGTTGTTTGCCGATGACGCCACGCTGAAAACTTTAAACCATGATTGGCGCGGCAAGAACAAGCCCACCAATGTTTTGTCGTTTCCGGCAAACTCAGATTTGAAATTGCCGCGTGGCGTTCCCAAGCCTTTGGGCGATATTGCGTTGGGTTATGAAACCCTGGTGCATGAGGCCGATCAAGCTGGTAAAACCCTAAAAGCCCACACCACGCACTTGATCGTGCATGGTGTTTTGCATCTTTTGGGCTATGATCATATGGACGATGCGGATGCTGCCAAAATGGAAGCCCGCGAAATTCGCATTCTCAAAAAACTTGGCATTGCCGATCCATATCGGGTAAATGCGGGGTTATGAAACGTCCAACATTCCTGTCTAAAATAAAACGAAAACTTTCACGCGACAAAATTGACCTGCGCGAAAGCTTGGAAGGTGTTATCGCCAGCCATGTGGAAGAGACTGGCCCTTCCACTTTGCCCGATGATGCACGCTCTATGATGCAAAATCTTTTGGGCTTTGCTGACTTGCGCGTGGACGACATGATGGTGCCACGCGCCAGCATTGTGGCGGCGGAGGAAACCTCATCGATGCGCGATTTACTCTCGCAATTTATTGAGGCAAATCACTCACGAATGCCAATATACCGCGAGTCTCTCGATGATATTGTGGGCATGATTCACGTTAAAGATTATTTGCGCTGGATGACCACCAAAGGCACCAAGAAAAAAACCAAGGGTGCGGTTGAAGCTGGAATTGCACTGGCTGGCAGCGAACTTTCATCCACCATTAAGCAGCACCCCAGCATGATCCGCGATGTGTTGTTTGTGCCGCCCTCTATGCCTGCGCCTGATCTGCTCATAAAAATGAAAGCCTCGCATGTGCACTTAGCGGTTGTGGTTGATGAATATGGTGGAACTGATGGCTTAGTTTCACTGGAGGATTTGGTTGAAGAAATTATCGGTGATATTGCGGATGAGCATGATACTGATGCGGAAGAAGGCATGATCCGCAAGCAGAGCGACACGGTTTATGTGGCCAGTGCACTCATTAGCATTTCATCATTGGATGAGATGTTTAAAGTTGATTTGCTGCCCGACGATCAGGAAGATGAAGCCGATACGCTTGGTGGTTTGGTGTTTGAAATGGCCGGGCGGGTGCCAGCACGCGGCGAAATTATAAAGCATGAGTGTGGTTTAGAATTTGAAATTCTTGAGTCTGATCCGCGCCGTGTGAAGCGTGTGCGGATCCATTTGAAAAAAGTAGATGCGGAAACCGAAGTTCCAAAAGCGGATTAAAGCAGGCCTGCTTCTTTTGCGTGTTGCTTTAAATTCACAATTGGCCTTGCCCCGGTGTGTGAAATGATTTCGGATGCGGCTAAGCTTGCAAGCTCGGCGCAGCGCTGCAGTGGCATATGTCTTGTGTGACCAAACAAAAAGCCAGCGGCATAAAGATCGCCAGCACCTGTCACATCAATAATCTCTTTTACGGGATTGGCTTTCACTTCAACAGTTTCGTTCCCGCGCACAATTAGGGAGCCTTTTTCAGAGCGTGTGAGGGCAGCCATGGGGCAATCTTTGCGGATTGCCGAAACAGCGCCATCAAAATTCTGCGTTAGATAAAGCGATTTAATTTCACTCTCATTGGCAAACACAATGTCGATATGATTTCGGATGAGATCGAGAAAACTTTCACGGTGGCGCTCAACACAAAATGAATCTGAGAGGGTGATGGATGTGAGCTTGCCAGCGCCGCGGGCAATTTTTGCAGCAAGGCGAAATGCTTCCTTCGCTTCCGGCTTATCCCACAAATATCCTTCCATGTATGTGACGGCTGAAGCTTGAACAACTTTTGCATCAACATCTGCTGTGGAAAGATTTACACAAGCACCCAAATAAGTGTTCATGGTGCGCTCGGCATCTGGCGTTACTAAAATAAACGAACGCGCCGTGGCAGGGCCATCTTGGGCGGCGGGTGATTCAAAATATACACCTTGGCCCCTCATATCGCTTCGGAAAATATCCCCCAGCGTATCATTTTTTATTTTTCCAAAATAGGCAGCTGTTCCACCGAATGACGCAACGCCCGCGGCTGTGTTGCCAGCCGAACCGCCAGAAATTTGCGTTGATGCACCCATCACCTCATAAAGCTGTTCGGCTCTGGCTTCATCAATGAGGTTCATAGAACCTTTGACGAGGTTCTCTCGTTGCACAAATTCTTCATCAACCATGGCAATAACATCAACGATTGCGTTGCCTATGGTGAGTACATCAAATTGTTTTTGCATCATAAAATTAGCCCTGTTTGGCCATGACCTAGCGCATGGGGCTTGTAGAAACAAGGCACAGCCCTTACCTGTCAAATCATGTTTGCAGCTTTTTTCAAAACTCTGAATGATCTCACATCGCCAGAATTTCGCGGCGTGTTGTTCAAATCTATTGGCCTCACATTAGTGCTTTTTATTGGCGTTTTAGTGAGTGTGGAAGTCTTGCTGACTTTCCTCACATTGGTTCCGTGGCCGTGGTTGCAAACTGTGATTGCCTTGAGCACTGGGCTTGGTTTGATTGCGGCATTTTTCTTTTTGATGGCACCCGTCACAGCACTTTTTGCTGGATTGTTTTTGGATTGGATTGCCTCTCGGGTGGAGGCGCGACATTACCCACACCATAAACGTGGTAAAGCGCTTTCCACCTTCACAGCTTTGGCGTTTGGCTTGCAGTTTGCAACGTTATCGCTTGCTGTAAACATTGTGGTTTTGCCGCTGGTCTTCTTTGCAGGTTTTGGCATCGTTCTCTTGTTGCTGGCCAATGCATATTTGATCAGTCGAGAGTATTTTGAAATGGCGGCTACCAGATTTATGTCACCCACGGCTGCAAGCGAATTGCGTAAACAAAACTTTATGCGCATTTATATGGCTGGCTTGCTGCCGGCGGGGCTGGCTCTCATTCCTATAATCAATTTAACTGTGCCGTTGTTTGCCACATCATTTTTTGTGCATATTTTTAAATCGGTGCAGGGCTCTTCGGTTTGAACGGGCAGATATCGGCAATCAAACAGCGCCAGCACTCAGGTTTTCTGGCTTTGCACACATAACGCCCATGCAAAATCAACCAATGATGGGCATGGCACAGATAAGGTTTTGGAACCGCTTTCAATAATTTGGTTTCAACTTCCATTGGCGTTTTTCCGGGGGCCAGACCCAAACGATTGCCAAGCCTGAACAGGTGCGTATCAACTGCAATTGTGGGTTCACCAAAAATAATGTTCAAAACCACATTGGCGGTTTTGCGGCCAACACCTGGCAAGGCTTCAAGAGCCTCGCGCGTTGCTGGAACTTGGCTGTTATGTTTAGCAATTAATTGCTGCGAAAGGGCATAAACATTCTTCGCCTTGGTGCGAAACAGCCCAATGGTCTTGATGGCCTCGCGCAATTTATCTTCACCCATCGAAATTATTTTCTCGGGCGTATCGGCTTTCGCAAATAGCGTCTTGGTGGCACGGTTCACGCCTTCATCGGTGGCTTGCGCTGAAAGCACCACGGCCACCAGAAATGTGAAGGCATTCACCGAATAAAGCTCGCCTTTCGGTTCAGGATTCTCAGCGTGGAAGCGCCGGAAGATTTCTTCGATCTGTGGCTTTCTAAGGCGAGCTGGCATTTTCAAACTTTCGGAAATCGGGTGGCTTCGGCATGCAACCTGTTCTAGTTTCCTTATATGGAACAGGAGCATTATTCAAACCTAGATGATTATGAGCGTGTGCGCAGCGTGCTGGCTAACCTCACCGAAAATTGGCGCGACCAGCCTTCGCTTGAGGATTTGGCACGGCCAGTGGGATTGGAGCCTGAGCAATTGCAGCGCTTATTTTCTCGCTGGGCCGGGCTTACGCCCAAGGCGTTTCTGCAAGCGCTCACGCTTGATCATGCCAGAGCCATGCTCAAAGATTCTGCCAGTATTTTGGAAACCTCGCTTGAGGTTGGTTTGTCAGGGCCCAGTCGTTTGCATGATCTTTTTGTGACCCATGAAGGCATGTCTCCCGGCGCTTATAAAACCCGAGGATCAGGGGTTACCATTTCTTATGGCTTTCACCCCTCACCTTTTGGCCTCGCTTTGGTGATGGTGACAGCACAGGGGCTTTGTGGTTTGGGCTTTTC
>JAYUPT010000239.1:0-7186 GCA_043759965.1 Aestuariivirga sp.
GAAGTGGCGTTGGAAGTTATTGAAGGCGATAAGGATGGGTTTGAACTCATACTATCAGATGTGGTGATGCCGGAAATGGATGGGCCAACAATGCTCAAAGAATTGCGCAAGCGTGGCATAAAGACCAAAGTTATATTTATGTCGGGCTATGCGGAAGAAGCGTTTGAGCGCAATCTTGAAGGCCCAGCAGATTTTGCCTTCTTGCAAAAACCATTTTCGCTGAAGCAGCTGGCAGAAAAAGTTAAAGAAGTTATGGGGTGAAGTTTCATCCGGCTTGAAATAAATTGGCGGCGGTATTGGCCTTCACAACAGTTACGTTGGAAATTTTGTTAACACCTGTGTCATTTCGATACTTATTCAACGGGTGAAAACCGCTCTGACAGGCGTAATGTTGTTGGCTGTTTCTGGTGCAGATAAAAACCTGTTTTCTTTTTTAAGTTCAATAAGATAAGCACAACTGCTTGGAAATCTCCTTTTCCATCTCACGCGCTCGGCTGCGGCATAACCTTAGGCTAAGTCTATGGTTAATAATCACTTTTCATTAGTCATTTATTAACTATGCCCTCTTAGATTGAAACATATCAGTAATACATCTTTAAGGCGAGTATCGGGGCGTGGCAATTGAGCGGCAAACACAACAATACTTGAGCACTAGGGGCACTGGCTCTTATGGCACAAAGCAAACGCGGGATGTTAACCGATCCGCTCACCAGTCCACCAATAACCAGCCCGCGCGCAAGAAATCCAATAAATATCTAAGCCTAGAGCCGCGCATGATGTTTGACGGTGCAATGGCTGCAACTGCTGCTGATGTGGCGCTTGATGTGTATGATTTAACATTTGACGGTCAACGTGAGGCGACAAATGAAGATCGCCGCCTGTTTGACGCTCTAACGGCCGCGCCTGAGCCCTTGTTTGCTGATATTGAAAACAGTGCTCCAACGCAAACCGTGGTTTTTATTGATGGCACTGTAGCAGACATTGAAACTTTGATTGCAGATTTGGGTGCGAATGTTGAGGTTCATATTCTTGACGCGCATTCAGATGGTGTGGAGCAGATTGCAGCAATTCTTAATGGCCGCACTGATATTGCAGCACTCCAAATTATCAGCCACGTTGAAGCGGGCAGCCTCAATTTGGGTTCGGCGCGGCTGACAGCTCAATCAATTTTGGGCTCACATTCTGATGAGTTGGCAATTATTAAATCGGCACTGAGCACTGATGCAGACATTCTCATTTATGGTTGCGATTTTGCGGCAGGCGATATTGGCAAACGTGCAACGGAACTGTTGGCAACCGCTACTGGGGCAGATATTGCGGCCTCGACAGATGCAACTGGTGCTGCCGAACTGGGCGGAGATTGGGACTTAGAATCTCATACTGGGTTCATTTCTGCTCCGGCACTTCAGGCTTTCAATTGGTTTTCAACTCTCGCGACAACGATCAACGGAACGGGCGGGCAAGCAGCCGATAATTCTGATGGCCTGGCTATTTACGTTGGCAATAATGGCCAGCTACAAATTGCGCGCGCCTTAACTGGCAGCGGTTCAGGCGATTACCAGCTTTACGCACCAAATGTTACTGGTGAAAATTCAAGCCTGTTCAATGGTATTTATTTGGCCGTAGGTTCAAATGTTTCAGGCCCTTCTAATGGTGCAGATGGCGGAATATCGAACGCTCTCTGGCAAAGTGGTGGGCAAACACTAACTGGTGCTGGAACAACTGCCGATCCTTTCATCGTAAGCACAGTTCTATATTCAGCAACAGATGGTGTGCCTGGTTATAGTGTTGCAACTGATACAATGATTGTTGTGGAAACGATTTACGTTTTTCCAAATGCGTATTTCACAGAACGTGTGACGGTGACGCCAAGTACGGCCAACACGAATGTAATTAAATACTATCACACGATGGATACTTATTTATCTGGCGGCGACAATGGACCAGCCTTTTCACTGCCGCAAAATTTAGCTCAAACTAATAATACAACGGGTGTACCCACACTCGTTGCGGTGCGCAAAGACCCAGGTGGGCCCAATGATTCATTTGTAGGGTTTGCTCAAGCCCAAGGCAGCTTGCAGTTTGATCATTGGTATTCTGATTATTATACGACTAACGCGCTATACGGATATAATGCCGGTTCGGCTGGTATTGATGATGGTGGCGATATAACAAATAGTTGGAACACCGACCCCAACAACGATAATGCGGTGGCCATTCAGTTTACGTTGGGTGCCATCAACACCCCAACCACTTTCAGTTATCATGTAGCCTTTGGTGGAGAGGCTTCGCTGGATTTGGATGCTGATGATTCTTCGGGGGCAGTGGGGTTTGGTTATAATACGGCGTATGTTTTAGGAAGTGGCGCAACTATTCCTATCACCGATGTCGATGCGCATATCGACAACGTAATTGGTGACATTCAACAACTGCGCATTACGCTGAGCAACCCTCAAGTGGGCGACAGTTTGACGGTTAATGCCGGGTCGTTGCCATCTGGCGTTACTGTTCTATCACAAACCGCAACGGAAATTATACTCGGAGCAGTTGGAACAGCACAAAGTGAAGCGACTTTTGACAGTGCTTTGCAAACATTAGGATATACTACGAGCAGCCTTTCCACCACATCGCGCTTGATTGATTTTGCGGTGACGAATGAGCTTGGGCAAGAAGGGTTTGCCAGTGCCGGAACGATTGCGATTAACACAGCACCTGTTGCAAATGATGATACATTTACGTTTAACGAGGATACTACGCTAAATGGAAATCTTTTTGCGAATAACGGCTCTGGCATAGATAGCGATGCTGATGCGCAGGCCATATCAGTTGTCACAATAGATGGTGGAGCATTTACAGTAGGTGTTCCAATTGTGCTGGCGCATGGCACATTGACAATTACCAATGCAACAACTGGTGCTTTCACTTTTATACCCACACCCGACTATTTTGGGCCGCAGACTTTCAGCTATGGAATCGTTGACACATTAGGAGCTGGCGACACTGCAACTGTGACGTTGAATATTACTTCAGTTGATGATGCTCCTAGCCTTGATCTCGATTTGGATGATTCAAGTGCAACAAATGGCAATGCTGCTGTTACTTATACTGAAAATGGTACTGCGGTTTTTCTTCACAGTGGAGTGCTGTCGGCGGATTTTGATGATACCAATTATGAATCAGCACAGATCATACATTCCAATCCACAAACGGGCGATGTGATCAGCGTTGATAGTGTTGCGGTTACTGCGGGCAGCAGTGGCAGCGTGGCTGGCGTGAATTACTCAGTATCAACAAATGGCGGCGGTCAGTTGGTGATTGATTTTCTTGGCTCGGCTTCAATTGCATCCTACACATTAGCGCTGCAATCTGTTTCATTCAGCAGCACATCTGAATTTCCATCAACAGTTACCCGTGACATTACTTTCCAGGTGAATGACGGCTCAACTGCTTCGGCACTGCGACATGCTTTAGTGACGGTGACTGAAGTTAATGATGGGCCATTTGTGAGCGCTGCAATTTCTGATCAATCAGCTTCCGATGGCCAGACCATAACAATTTCAACAATTGGTAACTTCTCAGACCCAGATGGTGAAGTGTTGCACTTCACTTTGGGAGTTGGCGCACCGGTTTGGGTTAGCATTGATGAGTTCACAGGTGTGATAACGGCTACGCCGCCGGCTGGGGCCTCGATTGGTGGACCTGGTGGTTTAGGCCAATATGACATCACCGTGATTGTGACTGACTCGCACGCGGTTGCTCTGGCTACATCTGATGAGTTTCGGTTGACGGTTAGCAACTTAGTGCCTGTGGCTGTGGACGATCATCCTGCGGCAGCGGATGAAGACACTGTGCAATCTGGCAATGTAATTTCAGGTGTCGCGGATCCGCTAAATCTTTTGTTGCAGAACGACCATGACACGGCACCTGACTCTGATGTGTTGAGCGTTTCTGCGATTGCAGGTGGAACTGTGGGCACGGCGCTGCCACTCACTTATGGTTCGTTGTTGCTCACCAGCACGGGGGTTTGGACCTTCACGCCAAATGCGGCTGCCAATGCGCTGGACGATTCTGAACTGCGTAGCGAAATTGTGACATATACTGTTTCAGACGGCAATGGTGGCTCGGCTTCAGCCACATTAACAATCAGCATCAATGGCAGCAATGATACGCCTGCTCCCATTGGCACAATTTCAAATGCAAGCCTGACGGATGGTCAAACTATTTCGGCTATCAATGTGACTGGGGCTTTCGATGATCTTGATGGTGAACCGCTCATATATACGGCAACCGGCTTGCCGCCCGGACTCTCCCTCAATCTATTTTCGGGATTGATCACTGGCACATTGCCAGCCGAGGCTAGCCAGTTTGGACCTTATACTGTTGTGGTAACCGCTTCGGACGGCACCGCTTCAATAACGCAAGTCTTTGTGATTGGCGTTGCCAACTTGCCGCCAATTGCCAATGCGGATGCTGCTACTATTGGCGAAGATGCCGCCATCACACTGATTGGCAATGTGATTTCTGGAATTGGTTCGGCTTCCGATCAAGATGCGCTGCCAGATGCTGATGTGCTTCATGTTTCAGCGGTGAACGGGGCTGCGGCTAATCTTGGCCAAGCGTTGCGCGGTTCAACAGGCGGCACATTTGTAGTGCAAGCCGATGGCACAGTTTCTTTCAACCCAGGCTTGGATTTTCAAAACCTGAGTTTGGGGCAAACACGCGACACAACAATCAGCTACATGGTTTCGGATGGCCAAGGCGGATTTGCAAATGCTAGCGTGACCGTGACGGTGACAGGCAGCAATGATGCGCCTGTGCCGCTGGGGCCTGTTCCGCCTGTGAATAGTGCTGATGGTCTTTTTGTTGGAACTGTTGATGTGGGTTCTATGTTTGTGAATCCAACCAGTCTGGTTCTTAACTACAGCGCAACAGGTTTGCCGCCCGGACTTTCCATCAACTCCACAACTGGCATTATTACGGGCACATTCACCAATGACGCTTCAGTGGGTGGCCCTTATTTTGTGAATGTAACGGCGACAGCTCCAGATGGTTCAACCGCTACAATTCCGGTGAGATTCAACGTTGCGAATCCGGCACCTGTTGCTGCCAATGACAGTGTTCAAACACTTTCCAACTCGCCAGTGGTGATTGCTGTTCTGAACAATGATGTTGACGCTGATGATGACATGTTGAGTGTTGTATCAACGACGGCACCCGCGCACGGCGCGGTTGTGGTCAATGTTGATGGAACCATAACCTATACGCCAACGCCTGGATATACTGGGCCAGACAGTTTCACTTATACGGTGACAGATAATCAAGGCGGCACATCCACCGCCACGGTTAACGTGAATGTGGGTGTTCCTGATGCTGTTATTCCAACGGCAACGCCGCTTGCGCCAGTTTTTGGCAGTGATGGCTTGCCAATTGTGCCATTTAGTGTTGCGGCTAATTTCAGCGATCCAAATTCCGACCCGCTGATTTTTACAGCTACGGGTTTGCCACCTGGTCTTGTGCTTTCTCCAGCGGGCCAAGTTAGTGGCACACCGCCAAACGATGCGTCGGTTTATGGGCCATACACCGTTTATGTGACGGCAACTGACCCTGCGGGCAATCAGGTGACAGTGCCTATGGTTATTACCATTGGCAACCCGGCACCAACGGCTGCTGATGATGTGGCGGTGACGCCGCTTAACACCGCTGTAACTTTAAACGTTGCTGGCAATGACACTGATCCTGATCCTGATCTTGATCCGCTGGCCGTTACGGCTGTTACGCAACCTGCACATGGCGTGGTGGTGATCAATGCCAATGGCACTGTAACTTATACACCGACAACAGGTTACACTGGCGCAGACTCTTTTACTTATGCTGTTTCAGATGGGCAGGGTGGTGTTGATGTGGCATCAGTTTCAATCACTGTTGGTGGCACCAATCCAAATGCACCAACGGCCAACACAATGCCGGACCAGCCTGGTGTAGAAGGTGCAGCAGTTTCAATTGATGTTAATACTCTTGCAACAGTAATTGACCCAAACAGCGACTCTTTGGTTTATTCCGCAATTGGTTTGCCTGCTGGCCTATCAATCAACCCTAGCACGGGTGTGATTAGTGGAACCTTGTTGAATGATGCCTCGGCATATGGCCCATATATGATCACCGTGTTTGTGGCTGATCCATCGGGTGCAACGATTGATGTTCCATTCTTGTTCACCGTCACTAACCCTGCGCCAGTTGCTGCTGCTGATTACGCCACAACTTTAACTGATCAACCGATCAATGTGAGCGTGTTAGCCAATGACACTGATGCCGATGGTGATGCACTCACAGTTGCGCTTACTGGTGCTGGCACTGCTGCTCCTGCACATGGAACTGTGTTGCTGAATGCGGATGGCACAGTTAAATATTCGCCGAATGCCGGATACACTGGTTCGGATTCATTCACATATAAAATCACCGATGCACAAGGTGCGATTGCAACTGCAATTGTGACTATAGATGTAGGTGCGCCCACATTCTTGTTTGCGCCACCAGCTATAACCCCTATTGCGGGAACCGATGGGCAAACGATTACGCCGGTTCCGATTTCAGCGCTATTTGGTGATCCAGACACTACTGGTCCGCTTGTTGTTACTGTTGATTTATCAGCCTTGCTACCTAGCATTACTTTTAACACCACAACTCAGCAATTTGAAGGCACGGCTGTTAACACAGCATCGCAAGGATCAACGCCGGGCGAGCCCGCTGGCACTTATGTTGTTCCCGTAACGGCGGTTGATAGCAATGGCTTGTCGGCCACTCAGTTTGTTACATTCATATTCACCAACAATGCCCCAATCGCCGTGGATGATGCTGGGACAATTGGTGAGGATGCGGGTTTGACGGTGCTTGGCAATGTGCTGACTGATGGCGTTGACGACTTTGACGGGTTACCAGACAGTGACGCTCTGTTTGTGGCGGCGGTTAATGGTGCACCGACTTTGCTGGATCAACCTGTTCAAGGTTCAACAGGCGGCACCTTTGTTGTGAAGCCAGATGGCACATGGAGTTTTGATCCCGGGACAGATTTCCAGAATTTGAATTCGGGTGATACGCGCATAACGTCGATCACCTACCGGGTATCAGATGGGCAAGGCGGCACCGACGAGGCCACAGTTTCTGTTACGGTGACAGGTTCAAACGATGC
>JAYUPT010000240.1:0-7179 GCA_043759965.1 Aestuariivirga sp.
CGCAATTGGAAAGCCGGAGACCGCGTGACGGTGCCCTTTGTTGCTGGCTGTGGGCATTGTTCCGAATGTCATTCCGGACAGCAGCATATTTGCGACAATCAATTTCAGCCGGGCTTTTCGGCTTGGGGGTCATTCGCCGAATATGTGGCGCTGGATTATGCCGATGGCAATTTGGTGCGCCTGCCTGAAGCTATGGCTTTTGAAACGGCGGCCAGTTTGGGTTGTCGGTTTATCACTTCATTTCGCGCCGTGGTTGATCAAGGCCGCTTGCGCCCGGGGGAATGGGTTGCGGTGCATGGTTGTGGCGGGGTCGGATTATCGGCGATTATGATTGCTGCGGCGATGGGTGCTCAAGTGGTGGCCATTGATATGACGGATGAAAAGCTGGCAATGGCTAGCGAACTTGGCGCTTCAGTTCTGATCAATGCCAGAAATGTTTCTAATGTGGCCGAAGGTGTACGCGATGCTACTGGTGGAGGGGTGCATCTTTCGCTTGATGCTTTAGGTCATGCTACGACAAGCTTTAATTCCATTCTCAATTTGCGCAAACGCGGGCGGCATGTGCAGGTGGGGCTTATGCTGGGTGATGATGCCAACGCGCGCGTGCCCATGGCGCGGGTTATTTCACACGAGCTTGAAATTCGCGGCAGCCACGGCATGCAGGCGTTTCGCTATGGTGAGATGATGCGCATGATTGAAGCTGGCACATTGTGCCCACAAAAACTTATTGGGGCGCGGATTGATTTGGAAGATGCGCCAGAAGCCTTGGCAGCGATGGATAGTTTCGCCACCAAAGGCATTGGCGTGATTACGAAGTTCTAAAGCCTGAAATCAAAACTGGCCTTGGCCGGGCTTGTGGTTTCATCCAGCACCAATTGCTGACAATTGGGCAGGCCTTCGGCAATGTCGTCCGTATCGAAAGTTAAAGTATCGCCTTGGCGGGCGGGGAAAATCAATTGCGTTGTCAATCCGGATTTCCCTGCTGCTCTGATTTTAAAATGATAGTGGCGCACGCGGCCTGAGTATTCTCCTGGGAAAATTGTAGAAATGCGATAAGCGCCACTGGCATCGGTTTTCACATGCCCACGCAAGGCCAATTCTTCGGTTTTGTAATTGGTGAGCGGGCCATTGCCATTGGGGTGATAGTTGCCGGAATTATCAGCGTGCCAAATTTCAACTTCAGCATTGGCAAGGGGCTTCGAGATATCAAGCCCATCATAAACATAGCCGGTGATTTCTATTGGCGAACCTTCAAGCTTTGTGAAATTGATGTTACCATCTGCCACCTCGGCCATGCCCGAAACCCAATATGGCCCTTCCACGGCCTCTACTGTTATGGCGCAAGCGCTCTTTTCAGCAGCCGTTAATGCGCGCCGCGCTGGGCCACCAAGTTTATTTAAAAAGGTGCTGGAAACAGCAACAACACCAGCTGCGGCGGCGCTGGCAAATAAAATTGTGCGGCGTGATAAATTCATATGGATACTCCTTTAATCATAACAAGACGTTGCAATTTGCAAAATCCGTCGAAGTCTGTGGCGATTATATTAGCTTTCAACTAAGTATCTTACTATGGCTGCACTTCATCCCACACTCTACCCCCTCCCGCTCATAGGTTGGCGCGAGGATGTTTGTTTGCGCGATCTATCGACCGACGTTTTAATTGCGAAAATTGACACGGGTGCGCGCACTGCTGCGTTACATGCAGATAACATTCAAGTGCGTGGGAAGCGGGTTTTATTTGATCTGCAAAGTGCCCGCCACGAGCTTGCGTTGTTTGGTTTAAAGCGTGTCAAAAGTTCTAATGGTATGAGCGAATTGCGCCCTATTATTGAGACAATTATTGAAGTTGGCGCTTACAAGTTTCTAACCGAAATTACCTTGACTGATCGGACCGATATGGGTGTTCCTATGCTACTGGGCCGCGAGGCGATTAAGGGGCGGTTTGTTGTGAACCCAGCGCGTTCGTTTATACTGTCGCGCAGAAAGAAAAAGACAAAATGAAAATTGCTCTCCTCACGCGCAACCAAAAACTTTATTCGCATATTCGCATTATGGAAACTGCAGTTGGGCGCGGGCATGAAATTGTGCCGATTGATTATTTGCGCTGCTACATGAACATCACATCGCGCAAGCCTGAGCTTCGTTATATGGGCGAAAAGCTTGAGGGCTTTGATGCGGTGATCCCACGCATTGCGGCTTCTCACACGTTTTATGGCCTTGCGGTTTTGCGCCAATTTGAAATGATGGGAGTTTATCCGCTGAATGAATCGGTGGCCATTGGGCGCTCGCGCGACAAGCTGCGGTCTTTACAAATTTTGGCGCGGGATGGTGTGGGGCTTCCTGTCACGGCTTTTGCCAATGAGGCAAATCGCACTGAAGAAATTTTGAATTTGGTGGGTGGTGCGCCCGTAGTCATCAAGCTGCTTGAAGGCACGCAAGGCATTGGTGTGGTGTTGGGGGAAACGCATAATTCTGCTAAATCTGTGATCGAAGCGTTTCGCGGTGCTGACATTAACATCCTTGTGCAAGAATTTGTGCAGGAGGCTGAGGGCCGTGATGTGCGGGCTTTTATTGTGGGGCGCAAAATTGTGGCCGCCATGGAACGCGCCGGACCTAAAGGTGAGTTTCGCTCGAACCTTCATCGCGGCGGCACAGCGATTATGACCAAGCTTACTGCTGCTGAAAAGGCCACGGCGCTTAAAGCAGCGCAAAGCATGGGGCTGAATGTGGCGGGTGTAGATTTGTTGCGCTCCAAGCGCGGGCCAGTGGTGATGGAAGTGAATTCATCGCCCGGGCTTGAAGGCATTGAAAAAGCATCAACCAAAGATGTGGCTAAAACCATCATTGAATTTTTGGAAAGGAATGCCAAGCCGGGCCGCACCAAAACACGGGGGCGCGGATGAAGCCGTTTGAAATTGGCGGGCAGAAAATTGTCGCTGGCACGCGAAAATCGGTGGAGCTTGAAGTTTCAGTGTTGGCAAATAGCACAAGGCTGAATTTGCCCGTGCATGTGGTGCATGGGGTAAAGCCTGGGCCAGTGCTTTTTCTTTCTGGTGTGGTGCATGGTGATGAGATTCTTGGCGTGGAAATTATCCGCCGGATTCTTGCTGCACGCGAACTGGAAAACTTATCTGGCACATTGCTGGCGGTGCCGATTGTGAACAGCTTCGGTTTTCTCACCCATTCGCGCTATATGCCAGACAGGCGCGATCTTAACCGCTCATTTCCGGGGTCTGATCGTGGGTCACTCGCAAGTTTGCTTGCTGATTTGTTTTTCAGCGAAGTGGTGTTGCGTTCGCAATTTGGAATTGATTTTCACACGGCAGCTTTGCATCGCTCGAACTTGCCGCAAATTCGCATTGCGCCTGCTGATAAGGATTTACTGGAACTGGCAGAAGCATTTGCGCCGCCAGTTATTCTCACATCGAAATTGCGCGATGGTAGCTTGCGTCAAAGCGCCAAAGAGCGAGGCGTGAAAGTTTTGCTTTATGAAGGCGGTGAGGCATTGCGCTTTGACGAAGCGGCCATTGAAGCTGGTGTGAAAGGCACATTGCGTGTGATGAAAATGCTGGGGATGATTAATTCTGCGCCCAGCATTTTGCCCCATATAGTGCCTGTCCACTCATCGGCCAGCACTTGGCTGCGCGCGCCCGAAGGTGGCATTTTGCATTCGGTGCGGCGCATTGGTGACCGGATTGGCATTAATGAACCAGTGGGGGTTATTTCTGATGCTCTTGGCACATCGCAAGTGGCAGTGGTTGCGGAAGAAGACGGCATTATTATTGGCCGCACCAATCTGCCGATTGTGAACCGTGGCGATGCCTTGTTCCATGTGGCCCGTGTGAACACCAAGGCCCGCGCGCAAGCTCATGCCATTCCTGATGAGGATGAAATTATTTAATTGATGATTGGATAGGCCTGTTTGCCCCAGACTTTTATCACTTGGGCATCGCGACCGCAGCTGTGGCGATATCGATTGTAGGCGTCTTGCTGTTTGATCCAACCAAATCTGGTCAGTACGCGATTTTGACCGAGGTGATAGTTTTGGTGATAAGCCTCTGCCGCTGTAAAGCTTGAAGCGGCTTTTATAGGCGTTACAATTTTTTGAGCGAGTGCAATTTCAGCTTCGAGAATTGCTTTTTCGGCGCTGGCTTTCTGTGCAGCACCTTTGGCGAAAATTGCTGATGCATAGGACTCGCCGCGATCACAGAACTGACCACCTACATCGGTTACATCAATGGTGCGCAGAAAATATGAGACGAGCTTTTCGTAAGATATGACGGTTGGATCATATTCAATTTTTACAGCTTCAAGATTGCCTTCGTGATTTTTGTATGTGGGATTGGGCAATGTGCCACCAGCATAACCCGATGTGGTTTTAGTAACGCCCTTCAGATGATCAAAATCTGATTCAACACACCAAAAACAACCGCCTGCAAAAATAGCAGTTTCGGCTTTGGCTGTTGTTGTTAGGGTTGTTGCAAAAATGATTGCGCATAGAAATCTTTGCATGGGTTGCTCCTGTTGCTAAAATATAAGATGCACCGATACACATAGCCATGCACTGTTTCGTGAAGGGCAATTGTTTATCTTCGCGTTAGACCGCCCAATATGCCGCGCACCAAAGCATTGCCGATGGAGCGGGCCACTTGACGGCCGACTGAACCTGCGACGCTTTTAACAAATTTATCAGTGGCAGATTCACGCTCTCGCGGGGCGGCTTTGGCGGCTTTCGCATCGGCCCTATCTTGAGCTGCTTGCTGTTGCACTTCTGCGTTGGCGGCTGCTTTCTTGTGGAGTTTTTCATAAGCTGAATCTCGGTCAATCGCAGTTTCATATTTTCCAGCCACAGGTGAATCTGTAATTGTGGTTTGGCGTTGGGCGGGTGTTACCGGACCCAACTGGCCTGAAGGCGGGCGGATGAACGTGCGTTCCACCATGGTGGGCACACCTTTAAGATCGAGCACTGAAACAAGTGCTTCACCTTTGCCCAATTCAGTGATGGCCGTTTCGGTATCAAATTTTGGATTGGGGCGGAAGGTGGTTGCTGCTACTTTAACAGCTTTCTGATCGCGCGGTGTATAAGCGCGAAGCGCGTGTTGAACGCGGTTGCCCAGCTGCGACAAAACACTATCAGGAATATCCAACGGGTTTTGCGTGACGAAATAAATGCCCACTCCTTTAGAGCGGATGAGTTTTACGGTTTGCTCTACCTTTCGCAAAAGCCCCGGAGGGGCATCAGCAAACAGCAAATGAGCTTCATCGAAAAAGAACACGAGCTTTGGCTTATCAAGATCGCCCACTTCTGGCAGCTCTTGAAAAAGCTCCGACATGAGCCACAAAAGGAACGTCGCATAAAGTTCGGGGGACGACACCAGCCGATCCGCAGCGATGATATTTATATAGCCTTTGCCATCGCGCGTGGTGCGCATGAAATCTTTAATATCTAATGCGGGTTCGCCGAAGAATTTATCGCCGCCCTGCTCTTCAATCACCACAAGCTGTCGCTGGATGGCACCTATAGTAGGTGCTGCCACGTTGCCATATTCCGTGGTTATTTCTTTGCCGCGGCCAGCCAAATCTTTGAGCAAGGCACGCAGATCTTTGAGATCGAGAAGGGCCAAGCCTTCTTGATCGGCAAGTTTGAACGCTATGTTTAATGCGCCTTCTTGGGCATCGCTGAGGCCCATCAGCCGCGACAACAGCAATGGCCCCATTTCAGTTACTGTGGTGCGAATGGGGTGGCCTTGCTCGCCAAACACATCCCAAAAAATGGTGGGGAAGGCTTCATGCTCATAAGGCGTGAGACCAACAAGCTTGGCGCGCTCCACCAGAAAATCAACATCTGTGCCTTTTTGCGAAATGCCCGAAAGATCGCCTTTAATGTCTGCCGCAAAAACCGGAACACCCATGGTGGAAAAAGCTTCCGCCATGATTTGCAATGTTACGGTTTTGCCGGTGCCTGTGGCACCCGTGACAAGGCCATGGCGATTGGCCAAAGGCAAATAAAGCACTTGCGGTTTATCGCTTTTACCCAGAAAAATTGTGTTATCTGCCATGGAGAAACCCCCGTATTGATTGTTATGGAATCTGCTTTAAATCAATGTCTCAGTTAAATGAACGGCAAAATTACGGATGCACGCGAAACACCAGATTTTATTTCAAAGTGAACGTGGCCCAAGAGCGCTGCGGGCAGAGCGTGGTCCTTGGAAAATTTTCAGTGTGTTGGACAGTGCCGATGTTGAAATTGCCAAGGCCGAACTTGCAGGCGGTGCTGATGGTTTGGTGGTGACGACACTTGCGAGTGTTGAAGCATTGCGTAATTTCCCGTTGCACACATTCAGCATTCGCAATGAAGCGGGCGATGTGGGCGCACGGGCTTTGGTGGATTTGATTGCGCGGCAGCCGATTGATCCGGCGCGGTTGGAGATTAGTTTTGCTGTTAGCGATGTTAAGCTTGCGGATGAGTTGGCGAAGCTTGGGTTTGTTGGACCATTTTTTGAAGCCCACTCACATGATCTAGCAGAAATTCTCAACTCTGTTTCTAAACACATAAAACATGGCCATGGTGTTTCGGTGCGGCTCATCGCTGACCACAATATGTTTATAACTCTCGCTAAATTTCGTGCCATGCGAATTTTGGGAGAGCGGCTTTCGCCTGGCACTGCATTGAACTTGCATGGAGTGGCGGCGGCCCCCACTGGCGTTGACCATGAGCATTATATGTTGGCCAGTGTTTCCGCATGTTTTGGGGCGGGGCTTGGGGGGGCTGATTCAATTTCGATTTTGCCCTTTAAAACTAGTGGCAGTTTTGAGCGGCGCATGGTGCGCAACATTCAAAATATTCTGCGACATGAATCGCATTTGGGAGAGGTGGCCGATGCTGCGGCAGGTGCTGGATATGTGGAGCATTTGACCCGTGAAATTTGCGATGCGGCATGGGAGCGTTTTCAAGCATGAGTTGGAAAACACCAGAAGGCATCGATATTGAAGATTTTTATGAAGCCCGCGAGGTGCCTGATGCACTGGCTGGTGTTGCCCCATACCGCCGTGGGCCTTACTCGAGCATGTACACTTCACAAGCCTGGACCATTCGGCAATATGCCGGGTTTTCAACGGCGGAAGATTCAAACGCGTTTTACAAACGCAATTTAGCAGCAGGACAAAAGGGGCTTTCAA
>JAYUPT010000241.1:0-7139 GCA_043759965.1 Aestuariivirga sp.
GGAATCCAACTTCCGACAATCTCGCAAAGTTAGATTCCCGCTTTCGCGGGAATGACGGAGGAGGGGTCTATGCAACCCCATTAAATTCCAGCCGCACCCGCATAGAAATCTCTGGCGGTCCCGCCCGCGAAGTGCTGGCGAAATGCGCCGCCATTGATTTTCATAAAAACGAATTTAAACCAAACACCTTCGCACAAACCGGCATCCACCATGTGCCCGTGCTCATCCATTGCGTGGCCAGTGAAATCTTTCATATCTATGTCTTGCGAACATTTTCTCTATCAATCTGGGATCACCTAACGGATGCCGCTTTGGAGTTTAAATGATGCAAGATATTCTGGACCTTGAACGCTATCCACTCGATAAGCCCGGCACTTCAGAATGGAACGCATTGGTCGCCCGCTGCAAAGCCGATCTTGTCAAAGATGGCATGTTCAATCTTGAAGGCTTGGTGAAACCTGCGGCCTTGAGCAAAACCGTGGCCGAAATTCAGCCTGTGATGGACACTCTTTCGTTTGTTCACAAACGCAGCCACAATATTTACTTCCGCAAAGAGATTCCAGAACTGGCCGCCGATCATCCTGCATTGGTCAAAGTGGACACTATCAACCACACAGTCTGTGCCGATCAAATTTCACAAAGCACTGTGATGTGGATTTATGAGTGGTCGCCCTTCATCATGTTCCTTAGCTCCACCATGGGAAAATCGGCGCTCTATCCGATGCGCGATGCTTTAGCCCGCGTGAACGTGATGGCCTACCGCGATGGTGAAACTCTAAACTGGCATTTTGACCGCAGCGAATTCACCACCACATTGCTGCTGCAAGCACCAGAGCAGGGCGGCGATTTCGTTTATCGCACTGACCTGCGCACTGAGGATAACCCGAACTACGATGGTGTAACCAAGTTGCTGCGTGGCCAAGACCCTGATGTGAAGACGCTAGAAGTAAGCGCTGGAACACTAAACGTGTTCCGAGGCAAAAACACCGCCCACAAAGTTTCTACCGTGCGCGGAAAAAAAGAACGCCTGATCGCCGTGTTCAACTATTTTGATCGGCCGGGTGTAGTGTTCACCAAGGAAGACCAGATGGGATTCTATGGGCGGACTGGTTGATTAAACCAGTTTTCTATTTTTAAAATCAGTCATTGCTTCGTGCAGATACTGAAGATCGTCAACAATTATTTGCCAGATTATTTGGGCATCCACCCTAAAGTACTCATGTCTTGTAAAGTTACCTAAGCCGCGAACATCCTTCCAATTGATTTTATCGTAATCAGCAACCCATTCAGGAGGAAGATTCCTGACTGCCTCAGAAATAATCTGAACTGAGTAAGCAGCAGCACGAAATCGCAAAGCATCATTTTCGAAATGCTCAAAATCTGTGGTCTCCGCAAGACTTTGTAGAAAGCCAATTTCCTTTGTTATATGAGCGACATAAAGTTGAGGTGTCTTATCCATTAGAAAATCTTGATCGCGTCACGATCTACAAATGGCCTGACTATTGGGTCAAGACTGTCACGAGTTCCTAAATCAACTGGAAAGCCAATTTCGCTTTCAATTTCTAACTGAATCCCTATCAATTTAAAATAATTTGGGATTTTTCTACTTGCATCATAGTCAATAAACAAATCCAAATCGCTGTTGAATTTATTGTCGCCGCGCGCGCGCGATCCGAACATATAAAGGCTGGTCGCGCCGTTGGCCTTTAGCGCATCGGCACGTTGCAGGAGGATTTCAGTGATCTGTTCGCGGTTCATAGGTGCAGAATATCATATTCCGCGCCAAACTGCAAAATCAGCCCCGCATCTTCTCGCTCTTCGGGTCAAACAGCGGCTCATGCACAATCGTGGCCTTTCGCATTTCGCCGATGATCTCGATTTCAAAACCAGTCTCATCGACCAGTTCTTTCGGCACATAACCTTGCGCCATAGACTTGTTTAGATAATGCGCAAAGCCTCCCGATGTAGCCCAGCCCACCACTTTGCCTTTGTGCCAAATAGGTTCATCGCCCAGCACATCAGCATCCGAAGCATCAACCACCATTGAAACACGGCGCAATGTTCCACCGCTGGCTTTTTCAGCGCGGGCCGCTTGGAGGCCGATGAAATCGTTTTTGGTGAGATCAACAAAACGGTCCATGCCCGCTTCAAACGCACCATAGATAGGGCGAAGTTCGCGATACCATGTGGGGAAGTTTTTCTCCAATCGCATCGTAAGTAAAGCCCGCATACCGAAATTCACAATGCCATGTGTCGCACCCGCTTTCATAATCTGCGCATACAAGCGGCGCTGATAATCCGGCGTCACCCAAATTTCATACCCAAGGTCGCCAGTGTAGGTGACACGGTTGATCAGTGTCGGGCAATTACCAATGTCAAAGGCGCGGTGATCCATAAATTTAAACGCGGCATTGGACACATCTTCATCCGTCAAGGCCTGCAATACAGCGCGAGATTTTGGGCCCGCGATGGAAAGGCCGACAAGCCCCATATCCAAGCGCTCAATCACCACAGAACCATCCGTTGGCTGATGCTGCTCAAACCAGCGCATGTGATAAATCTGGGCTTGGCTGGAACCCCACATATAGAAAGTTTCGGCTGCTGCTTTGGCAATTGTGAAGTCACCTATCAGTTTGCCATTTTCATTCAACATGGGTGTTAAAACAATGCGGCCAAGCTTTGGCATCTTGTTAGTCATCAAGTGCGAGAGAAACGCTTCAGAGCCTGAACCCGTGAAGCGATACTTCGCAAAATTCGCAATCTCGGTCACACCCACGCCATTGCGCGTGCCCAGCACTTCAGCCTTCACATGGGCGAAATCATTGGAGCGATGGAAGGAAACGATATCTTTCGGCGCAACGCCCTTGGGTGCAAACCACAGCGGCGTTTCCAAGCCCCAGCTATTGCCCATCACAGCACCCTGAGCCACCATCGTGTCGTAAAGGGCTGTTGTTTGCTGTGGCCGTGCGGCTGGCAATTCTTCATTCGGGAACTGGATGGAGAAGCGGCGGCCATAAGTTTCACGCACTTTTTCATTGGTGTAGCTGCGTGTGGCCCATTCGCCGTAACGCGCATTGTCCATGGCCCACACATCAAAGCCTGGATCGCCATTCACCATCCATTGCGAAAGCGCCAAGCCAACGCCACCACCTTGGCTGAAGCCAGCGAGCACACCACATGCCAGCCAATAATTCTTCAAGCCCCGCACGGGCCCAATCAGCGGGTTGCCATCTGGCGTGAACGTAAATGGCCCGTTGATCACCTTCTTGATGCCCGCTTTGGCCAGCGCTGGGAAATGCTTGTAACCCAGTTCAAGATTATGCGCGATCCGGTCCAAGTCTGGCTGAAATAATTCGCGGCCAAATTCCCATGGTGTATTTTTTGGCGACCACGGAACACAAGCTTGTTCATAGGTGCCCAGCACCAAACCTGAACGTTCCTGCCGCATATAAATTTCAGATTTGAAATCGATGATATGCGGCAGTTCATGGCCGCGTTCTTTGTTGAATTCAATAACTTCGGGCATATCATCAGTAACGAGATATTGATGCGCCATGGCCAACACCGGCAGTTCAAGGCCCACCATGCGGCCCACTTCACGCGCCCACAGACCACCCGCATTCACCACATGCTCCGCGTGGATATTGCCTTTTTCTGTAATAACATCCCAGCTGCCATCGGTGCGCGCTTTCAATTCTATCACCCGCGTGCCTTGGTAAATTTCTGCGCCACCAATACGCGCGGCTTTGGCATAAGCATGGGTAGTGCCTTCAGGGTCTAAGTTGCCATCCGCTGCATCCAGCATGGCGCCCACAAAATACTGTTCTTCCAAAAGCGGGTTTAGCTTTTTGGCTTCCGCCATCGAAAGCATTTCAGTTTCAAGGCCGAGATAGCGCGCCCGCGCATGGGCCATCTTCAACCATTCCATGCGCTCTGGCGTGTCAGCCAAAATCAAACCGCCAGAACGATGAAGCCCGCAAGCTTGGCCAGAAATTTTTTCCAACTCATCATAAAGCCCAATGGTGTAGCCTTGCAGCTTGGCCACATTTGGATCGCCATTCAGCGTGTGAAAGCCGCCAGCCGCGTGCCAAGTGGAACCAGAGGTAAGAATATCGCGCTCTACCAAAACCACATCTTTCCAGCCCGCTTTGGTGAGATGATACAAAACCGAGCAGCCCACAACACCACCGCCAATAACCACCACTTGAGCCGAAGTTTTCATTTTGCATCCCTCGCTTAAACCGTCATTCCCGCGCAGGCGGGAATCCAACTCAACCCACAATATCGAGCAAAGTTAGATTCCCGCCTGCGCGGGAATGACGGATGAAATGGAGCTTAGCGCGCTCTGCTCATGAAATTCAATTGGCAAGCGCGGTGAAAAGACTTCACCATAAAAAAGGCCCCGCAAGTCTGCGAGGCCCAATCAAAAAAATATGTAAAGCTTAAATCGCTTCTTTAACTTCTTTAGCAGCGCGGAAGGCCAGCTTCTTTGATGCTTTGATTTTAATTTGTTCGCCAGTCAGCGGATTGCGGCCGAGACGAGCAGGGCGCTTCTTCACTTGGAAAATGCCAAGGCCAGTAACGCGCACTTTGTGACCCTTCTTCAGGTTCTTCACAATGAGATCAACGAAGTCTGACAGAAGGGCAGCCGTTGCCTTCTTTGTCAGTTCATGCTTCTCAGCAATTTCAGCGGACATTTTAGTCAACGCAACTGTCAGTATTTTTTCGTCAGTCATAGTAGTCTCCTCTTTGGTAGTTACGAATCAGGTTGGCTAAAAACTACAGGAGTGTGAAGGCTCTGAAAACCCTTATTTTTCGGGCCTATTTTGTGTCGAACTTGCAGAATTCTTTGAATTAAGGATGTATGCCAATTGCAAACCCCACAAAAACCTCACTATTCAGTGTAATTTCAGCGCTTTAAACAAAATCCACATGGCCTTTCAAAACCACATTTTTCAAGCTGTGTTTCGCGCACAACAACTCTAAATTCTGCTGTCTTTCGATCTCATTTGTGGCACCAGACATGTTTTGGGCGTGCACGCGGATGTCAACAACAGGCACTTCCCGCCTGAACAAACCCGCACCACTTCGAGCCACGCGGAGATACCAATCCCAATCCCAATAATAAGGCAGTTGCTCATCAAATGGCCCAATAACATCATGAAGTGATTTCTTGTACACGACGGCAGAGATTAAAATGGTGTTGTTGTGCTCCAAACTTTTGGCATCCGCATCCAGGGCAAAGATTTTACTTTCACCACTGGGAAATTTCATCGCGCCATCAGCAAAGAAAAAATCAGCTCCGCTTGCCAAAGCACAAGCAAGATGATCACCAGCACACCACACATCATCATCATCAAGAAATGCAATACATGGACCCTGCGCCGCAACCACACCCAAGTTGCGAGCTGAAACTGCACCTGCTTGGTCATTTTCCAAAATGCGAATACGCCGATCAGTGAATTGAGCTAACGGCACTGTTCCATCATTAACAATCAACAATTCAAAATCTTCACAGGATTGTTGTAAAACACTTTCCACGGCGGTGAGCAAAAACTCTGGCCGATTTCGTGTAGGAATAATAATACTAACGGTGGTCACTTTCCTCGCAGCCATTTCAGATTAGGATAGGCAACGGGTTCTTTTGCGGAAAAGAAATACCGACGAAAAATTTCGCGGTATCCGTGCATTAGATAATTATCGTTCTTTGCCAAAAAATCAGCCCGTTGGCCGCGGTAAAACGCAGGCAACTTATACCATGGCAAAGATGGTCGATCATGGTGAGCAATGTGCAAATTATTATTCAAAAATAGCAGCGACCAAAATGGCGATGCTTCCACCACAATTGTACGCGCACCTAAATTCTCGGCTGCTTGGTGTTCGCAAAACGAACGCACCAAGGCCAATGAAATGGCCGGATAAGCGATGAGCAAAATATATTTCCAAATTGGCATGCCCGCCCACACAACAAAGCTGAGAACCAAAAAGCAGGAAACAAAATAGAGCACCCAACATTTAATAATTTTGTGATCGCCGTGCCATATCGCCAAAAACTCAGCAGACCAAAACCGCACAACGCCAACAGTCGGGCCAATTAACATGCGTCCAAACAGCGTGTTGTTGAATTGATATAATGCTCGTTTAGCGCCGGGCATGGCGCTCCAATCATCGGGAAGCAGATAATAGGATTCCGGATCTTGCATCGGGCAGGTGAGGTTTAAATCATTGTGGTGGGCCAAATGCGTGTCGCGGTAACGCCCGTAAGGTAACCACAAATGTGGTGCCACAAAAACCAACGCTTCATTAATAAACCGATTTCGCGTGGGGTGGCCATGCAACACTTCATGTTGCAACGATGATTGCAAACATGCTGCATAAGCGCCAACAGGCAAAATTACCCACCACGGAATTGAGGCATGAAACCAAACCAACGCCGCAAGCACAGAATATACTGCCACAATTATTGCAATTGTAGGCCATTCAACTTTTGCAATGCGAGTGTGGTTCATTGAGAAAATGCTTTGACTTGAGGTGTGATTGAATTCTAATCGCTATAGTATTTTCGACAAGGGCCAAAGCAGATTATGATTGTCGCATCACGTCCCACCCAAGCTTCAGTGCCCATCCTAGCTTCACTGCCAATGTATGATTGGCCAGAAATTCGTCCGCACACGGATGCTTTTTGGCATGGCCTTGCTGGTCACATGGGCTGGCACGGCGAACTGAACCGTGGCAACTATGCAGATTTATGGAAGCGCCATGATTTGAATTTCAGTCAAACCTGCGGCTACCCATTCACGCATGAATTCAAAGGCTTGCTAAACTATATTGCTACACCACATTATGCTGCCGATGGCTGCGACGGACCAAATTATTGTAGTTTTATTTTCGCGCGCGAAGCCAAACCACTGGCCGAATTTTATGGCAGCACATTGGCCATGAACTCACCTGACTCTATGTCTGGAATGCTGGCGGCAAAACTGGTTTTTGCGCCTTTTGTGAAAGCTGGTGAATTCTTTCGACGCGTCAAAACCACAGGCGGCCACCGCAATTCATTGGCCGCCGTGCGCACAAAATTCGCGGATGTCTGCGCCATTGATTCTGTATGCGTGGGCCTTGCCAAAAAGCATTGCCCTGAA
>JAYUPT010000242.1:0-7137 GCA_043759965.1 Aestuariivirga sp.
TCCGCCACCTTCTTTTCGAAGTTCGAATAGGTGTGGACGATGTACCAACGTTTTGCCATTTAAATTCCGCAGTGCCTTGATTTTGTTAATTAAATACCGAACAGCACGCGCTCGACGCCCCATTTCAAAAGCGTATCAACGCCCATGAAAAAAACACTCGCCAGAACCACCATGATCATCACCATGATAGTGGAAACAACAAGTTCGCGCCGTGTAGGCCAAGTTACCTTGCCTGCTTCGTCGCGCACATCTTGAACAAATCCGATAATACCGCTTTTGGCCATCTTTTATCCCGTTTCCGTAAAGCTTACGCCATAACTTATTCATTCAAAGGCGCAATTTACGCTCCGAATGGCAGGGGCAGAAGGATTTGAACCCTCGACCTATGGTTTTGGAGACCATCGCTCTACCAACTGAGCTATACCCCTACTGATCCACCCAAACCGATGTTATCATTAGTCTTTCTTCATTTCAAACAGCCCTCAAACAAGAGAGCGGCGAAAGCTTGAGGGCCTTGCCGCCATGGAGAGTCGTTTGGAATGACGCCTCTTTAGAGAGTGGAGTGCGCTTCGTCAACCGTTAGGGGAAAAATTCTACCCTGCCCATAAATAATGAAAGCACCCGACAGTGCTGTATGGCCTGCCGGGTGCGCACGTTTTACTTAATGACTATGCCCGTTGCCTTGAGAGGCGCTTCCAACAACTTTAAGTCACGGTCAAGCGTGGCAGCAAGGCCAGCAGGTGTACGTTGCTCAGCATTGGGAATCACCGTTCCAAGGTCTGTCAACTTTTTCGCAACATCAGGATTGGACAAAGCTTTATCGAGCGCACTGGCTAAAGCGGCTTGAATATCTGCTGGCATGTCCTTCGGTCCAAAAATCGCGTTCCAACCTGAAATTTGATAATCTGGCAAACCAGCTTCCGTGGTTGTTGGAACATCAGGCAAAGCCGGTGAGCGCGCTGGCGTTGCAATTGCCAATCCCTTTACATTGCCACCAAGAATTTGTGGCGCAAGGTTGGTAATTTGGTCACACATAAAATCAACCTGACCAGCAACCAAATCATTCAATGCTGGGCCTGTGCCCTTATAAGCGACTTCATTTATTTTTGGCAGGCCAGCAAGGGCCTTAAACAACACGCAAGTGGTAAACGACGTAGAACCCACGCCTGCATTGGCTTGGTTAACTTTGTCAGGGTTAGCTTTCACATAGGCAATCAACTCAGCAAGATTATTGGCGGGGAAATCCTTTTTGGCAACAACCAAGATCGGTGTGATGCCGGCAATGCCAACGGGTGTGAAATCAGCAACAGGGTTATATTTCAAGCTGGCATAGAGCGATGGGGCAGCAGCATGGGTGCCCATTTGGCCCATGATCAAAGTGTAACCATCGGCGGCGGCACCAGCCACCTTAGCAGTTGCCGTTGTGCCACCAGCACCAGCTTGGTTTTCAACCACGATTTGCTGGCCAAGTGTTTTTGACATGTCTTCGGCCACAATGCGGGCGATCACGTCAGTCGGGCCACCTGCAGCAAATGCAACAACAAGTGTCACGGGTTTGTCTGGGTAAGCTGCATAAGCCGCCGTTGATGAAAGCATCAAGGCTGCGGTAAATCCTATAAATGTACGTCTAATCATAATGTTCTCCCTCGGTTTTTACTGCCGCTTATACGCGGCTAAGGATAGCCTATAACTTTGCTGTTTATTCCACAAAGACTTTTTCGCGCTGCCCAGCGATGGCTGGCAAAGTTGCCACAACTAAAACAATGGCTCCTACTGCCAACAGACCAAGCGACACTGGTCGATCGATAAATGTCATCATGGAACCGTGTGATAGATCCATAGCGCGGCGGAAAGTGTCTTCAATAAGTCCGCCCAACACAAAACCCAATAACAGTGGCGCAAGCTCAAAGTGCATCTTCAAAAGGGCATAACCAACAAGGCCAAAAAACGCTGTGACCAAAATATCAGCAGGTTGATTGTTGATGGAATAAACCCCGATGCAACAGAAAGCGAGAATTGCGGGGAACATCAATCTGTAAGGCACCTGCAGTAATTTCACCCACAAGCCAACGAGAGGCAAGTTGATGATGAGCAGTGCTAAGTTGCCAACCCACATTGAAGCGATCATGCCCCAGAACAATTCTGGGTTACGCGTCATCACTTGCGGGCCCGGCACAATGCCATGAATAGTCATGGCACCCACCATCAAGGCCATCACCGCGTTGGGTGGAATGCCAAGTGTGAGCAAGGGAATGAAGGCCGCTTGTGCGCCAGCATTATTGGCAGACTCTGGCCCGGCCACACCTTCAATGGCACCTTTGCCAAAACGTGATGGGTCTTTGGCCAATTTCTTTTCCAAGGCATAGCTGGCGAAAGGAGCCAGCACCGCACCGTTGCCAGGCAGTGCGCCCAGAACTGTGCCAAGGCCAATGCCACGAAAGATCGGACGTAAACTGGTTTTAATGTCGGCCCATGTTGGCAACACCGAGCCAATACTTTTTTTGACCACATCACGCGCCTCAGGATTTTCCAAACTGCGCAGCAATTCAGCAATGCCAAATAGCCCCATCGCTAAAACGGCAAAATCAATTCGATCGACCAATGCTCCAATGCCAAAGGTGAGGCGCTCTTGCCCGGTGTTCACATCAGTGCCGACTGTTGAAAGCAAAAGGCCAAGCACAATCATCATCACAGCTTTGAGGATCGATCCACGGGCTAACACCACCGCAAACACCAAACCAACCAGCATCAGTGAAAAATATTCTGCGGCCCCGAACAATTGCCCAAGCTTGGTCAAAGGTGCGCCAATCGCTGCCACAAAAACTGTTGTCACAGTGCCCGCAATAAAAGATGCAATAGCCGCAATGCCAAGCGCAGCCCCTGCCCGGCCATTGCGTGCCATTTGGTGTCCATCTAGCGTTGTAACAACGGCTGTGGCCTCACCCGGAATGTTGACAAGAATGGCAGATGTGGAGCCACCATATTGCGCGCCATAATAAATTCCAGCCAACATGATCAATGCACTGGCCGGTTCAAGCCCATAAGTGATGGGAAGCAACATAGCGATGGTGGCAATGGGCCCAACGCCCGGCAATACACCAATTAAAGTTCCAACCAAACAGCCCACAAACACCAACGCGATATTTTGGAATGTTAGTGCAACGTTAAAACCAAGAGCAAGATTATCAAGAAGTTCCATAATCTCAATATCCTAAAAGCCAAGGTGCCAAGGGCAATGGCAAACCTAAAAGAAAGCGAAACAGCACGGCGCAGAAAGTTGTTAACACCACAGCGAAAATGAAAAGATCGCGCCACCGTGTTTCGGCGGAAGCAAAGCCTGCGACTAAAATAGCCAGTGGCGTTGCGCCTGTCACACCAAGTGCCGGGCTGAAGCCGGTGCCCTTTATGGTCAAAGCAAAAACCACCAAGGCAGCAAGAATTGCAAGCACTGATCGCCTTGCCATAGAATTTTGCAAATCCAAGTTTTCAGTGGAGGTTTTATACACACCAAGGCCAATGAGAATGAAACTCAGGGCTAATAAAATCACAGCAAGTGCTACTGGAAATAATCCCGGTCCAATTTCTGCAAGTGAGCCAAAATCCAATCCCCGCGCAGATATCCATGCTATCAGCGCCAAACCAGCCACCAATGCGCCGCCGATAACTTGGCCATTGAGCAGTGGCAAACCTGCTTCTTTTGTATGTTTTGTCAAAACACCCTCCCCCTTGCCACTTATGCTGCGGCTTTAGCTTCCCTCTTTGAATAAAACTTGTAACGGGTCAGTGGTTCTTTTCATAGTGGCCAAGCGCTATTCAATACAAATTTTGTCATTCCGGCAATCCGGCAAGGCGGTAGGCTTCAATCCAGAACTGCGCGTCTTCGTCACTGCGGAATGGTTGGCCGTCAACCCATTGGCCGATCCGCCAATGCGGATTGGTGGTAAGGAAGCGTTGTCCTTCCTCCTTTGCTTCACGAATCTGCCCAAGCAGCGCCAATGCGGCGGCCAGCACTCGGCGAGAGGCAGAACGGTAAGTTCCTTCGCGGCGCAACGTCACCACTGCGTTTTCAAAGTCACGATTTGCAACTTGCGCAAAACCGAGAGCCCAATAATACCAAGCTGGCGGTTGCGGGTTGAGCCGCAAAGCCTTGGCTCCAGCTTCAACAGCGTCTTGCGGCTTGCGATTGAAGACATGATAATCACAACTGAACATCAGGCAGTCGGCGTTGTTGGGACTCAAGCGCAGTGACTCGTCGAAATGTAACTTTGCTTCCTCCCAACGCTTCTCAAAAACCAGCAAGTAGGCCAAAGCCCCATGCGCCCAAGAATTCTTCGGATCAATTTGGACTGCGCGCTCGGCATGGTATAGGGCTTCTTGGCGTTGTAGAGAAAGCGTATCTGGCAATTCATCCCAAGTAGACCAGCCGCGATACAGTACAAACGCCATCATACTGTGGGCTTCGGCATAGTCTGGTTCGAGGGACAAAGCTTCCTGCAAATTGGCTTTCGCCTCATCATTTCCCGACTTGGAAACATGCCATAAATACCGCGAAAGCACGACAAGATCATAAGCCTTCAAGTTTTTTGGTCTATTGCGCTCCAAGCCAGGGATTGCCTGAAGCCTGCCCGTAATGGCTTCCACCACGCGCCGCGAAACTTCATCCTGCACTTCAAAAATATCCGCGAGTTCACGGTCAAAGCGTTCGGCCCAAACGTGGTTGCCGCCTTCGCTTGCATCAATCAGCTGCACGTTAATTCGTAAGCGCTGCCCTGCCCGCCGTGCACTGCCTTCGAGAATATATTTCACACCAAGATCATGCGCAATCTGGCGCACATCTGTGGGTTTGCCCTTGTAAGCAAATACTGAATTGCGGGCGATGACGAAAAACCCATTTACGTTTGACAAATCCGTGATGATGTCTTCGGTCAAACCATCGGTAAAATGTTCATGTCCAACTTCGCCGCTCATATCAACAAACGGCAAAACTGCGATGCTATTATTCGACGGAGCCGCCATAAGTTTCACAGGAACACCAGCACCAAGGCTGGCAAGTGCTGTGAGATAAAGCGGGTCCGCCGATATGTCAGAAAAATTCGTCATGTTCACTCCGGCAATCCGGCGAGGCGATAGGCTTCAATCCAGAAATCAGCATCCTTTTGGTGCTCGAAGGGTTGCGTGGCAATGAATGCGCTGATGCGCCAGTCAGGTGCCATTTTTTGAAAAGCTTCAGCTTCGCGTTTGGCTTCGGCGTCACGGCCCAGAAGGGCCAAGGCTGCCGCCAACACGCGCCGTGCCACTGTATTGTAAACCTGCTCTCGTTTCAAAATTGCGATTGCTTTGTCAAATTGCCGTGCTGCAACCATCGCTTCGCATGTGACCCAATGGTACCAAGCGGGTGGATGAGGATTTACGCGCAGTGCCTTCGCCACCATTGCCAAACCATCCTTCGGCTTTCCGGTATAATTGCACAGGTCACAATTAAACACCAAAGTATCAGCATTATTGGCATTCAGGTGCAGCGATTGTTTGAAACAGGCAGTGGCTTCGTCCCATCGACGTTCATGAATCAACATATATCCCAAACCACCATGAGCAAACGAATCATTAGGATCAAGCTCAACCGCCTTGTGCGCTGAAGCGAGCGACAGGCGGCGATAGGGTTCTTGCGGCTCGCCCCATTGTGACCATTTGAAATTTTGAGCAAATGCCAACCGTCGATAAGCTTCGGCATAGTTCGGATCAAGTTCAATGGCCCGTTCAAAATCTGCATAGGCTTGATTATTAGTTGCCGGTGATAAATGCAGCGTGCCACGTGAGCGCTGCACCAAATCATAAGCCTCAATGCTGGTTGGGTGATAACGTTCCAAAACTGAATCAGTGGCGAGCTTGCCGGTAATCGCCTCAACAATCCGCCGTGCCACCTCATCCTGAACTGCAAAAACGTCTGCCAGATCACGGTCAAATCGTTCAGCCCAAATATGGTTGCCACCTTCAGCAGCATCGATCAATTGCACGTTTATTCGCAAGCGCTGGCCTGCCCTTCGCGCACTGCCTTCGAGAATATATTTAACGCCCAAATCATGCGCCACCTGCCGCACATCCGTTGGCTTGCCCTTGTAAGCAAAAGTGGAGTTACGAGCGATGACGAAGAACCCGCTGACATTGGACAGATCGGTGATGATGTCTTCGGTCAGCCCATCGGTGAAATGTTCTTGGCCCTGTTCATCACTCATGTTGAGAAATGGCAAAACCGCAATGCTATTGTTGGACGGAGCTGCCATGAGTTTGGCCGGAACACTACTGCCAAGGCTTGCAAGTGCTGTGAGATAAAGCGGGTCTGCCGATATGTCAGAAAAATTCGTCATGTTCACTCCGGCAATCCAGCTTTGCGATACGCATCAACGAAACGATCACGCACAGCAAAGTCAGCATAGGGTTGCGTTTCAGCCCAATGCGAAATGGTAAAATGTGGATTGGCGGACATGAACATCCGGCCTTCTTCGCGGGCTTCATCGAGACGTCCCAGTTCTGCAAGGGCAGCAGCAAGAATTCGGCGCGATCCTGTGCGATAGGTTTCCTCTCGGCGCAAAACCTTGACGGCATCCTCAAGGCGCCCGGCAGCAAACAAGGCTTGGCCATACATCCAATAATAACCTGCACCCGGTTGTGGGTTCATGCGCAAGGAACGTTCGATGCATTCCACCGCTTCAGTCCCGAGACCCTGCATCACACGAAGATCCGAAAAACTGAACCAGGCGTCAGACTCATTGGGATTGAGGCGCAAAGCTGTTTGAAATTCTGCCTCGGCCTCATCAAGCCGTTTATAATTCATCAGCACTAAACCGAGGGTTGAATGATTGGCAGCGTTTGTCTTGTCGAGTTCAACAGCCATCTTTGCGTTGGCAAGAGCCAAATCGCGGTTAGGGACAACCGGGGCATTGAAGTACAACCATCCCATGCATTGGACCTGTGCCAACCATCGATAAGCTTCAGCATATTCCGGATCAAGTTCAATCGCCTTTTCAAACAAGCCACGGGCATTGTATCCGGCTCTACTATCATGATGCCAAGCGCTGCGGCCGCGCGCGCACAGATCATAGGCTTCAAGATTTTTGGGACGATTGCGCTCAATGATCT
>JAYUPT010000243.1:0-2799 GCA_043759965.1 Aestuariivirga sp.
GATGCTGTTGAATTTGTCTGCACGAATGATGAAAGCTTGCTTGATGTGCTGCGCAACCGCATTGGCTTAACCGGAGCCAAAGAAGGCTGCGGCACGGGCGATTGCGGCGCTTGTTCCGTGATCCTCGATGGCAGGCTCGTTTGCTCTTGCCTTGTGCTGGGCGCAGAGATGAATGGCAAGAAACTTGAAACCATTGAAGGCATGGCCGATGGCGCAAAGCTGCACCCGTTGCAACAACACTTCATTGATGGCGCAGCGCTGCAATGTGGCATCTGCACCCCAGGATTTTTAATGGCAGCCCAAGCATTGCTGCGTAAAAACCCTGATCCAACCGAAGAAGAAATTCGCTTTGGCCTTGCTGGCAACCTTTGTCGCTGCACCGGCTATGATAAAATCGTGCGCGCTGTGCAAGCTGCCGCCAAAGACATGAGGGCTTGAACATGAGCATGGATACTGATCTCGTAACCAAAAAATTCAAAGTTATTGGCACAAGGCCAGCAAGGCCTGATGGTATTGATAAGGTGACAGGTCGCGCCCGTTATGGTGCTGATGCAACGGCACCCGGCATGTTGATAGCGCTCGTACTGCGCAGCCCACATCCACACGCCATTATCAAAAAGATCGACACCTCAAAAGCTGAAAAACTTGCAGGTGTTAAAGCCATCATCACCAGCGCTGATCTGAAAGACCATACCAATGGTGATCGCGGCATGATGGATTTGCTCGAAAACTGCATGGCCCGCAAGAAAGTCTATTATGATGGTCATGCTGTTGCTGCGGTTGCCGCTGTTGATGCTACCACAGCACGCGCAGCCTTGAAGCTGATCAAAGTTGATTACCAAATTCTGCCACATGTGACGGAAGTTGATGATGCACTGAAATATGATTCACCTTTGCTGCACGAGCATATTTTCACTGAAGGCCCGCCAAAATCTGAACAGGCATCAAACTATAATAAATGGGCTGAATATGGCCACGGCGATATTGAAGCGGGTTTCAAAGAAGCCGATGTGGTGATCGAAAGAACATATAAAACTGAACAGACCCACCAAGGCTACATTGAGCCGCATTCGTGCTTGGCTTCAGTATCGCCTGATGGTTCGGCTGAAATGTGGGTTTGCACCCAAGGCCACTTTATCTATCGCAACCAATGCGCCGCAATGCTTGGCATGGATGCAAATAAACTGCGCGTCACCGCTTCTGAAATCGGTGGTGGCTTTGGTGGCAAAACCCACATCTGGGCTGAACCTTTGGCATTGGCATTATCGCGCAAAGCCAATCGACCCGTTAAATTGACCATGACCCGCGAAGAAGTGTTCCGCTGCACCGGCCCAACGTCTGCATCTTCTATTGATGTAAAAATTGGCGCCAAGAGAGACGGCACCATCACCGCCGCTTTCGCTGAACTGCGTTACACAAGTGGAGCATTCCCAGCGAACTGGGCCGAATTTGGCGCTATGACGGCCTGGGCTTGCTATGATTTGAAGAACGTAAAATCAGTGAGCAAGGATGCTGTTTCCAACCGCCCAAAAACTGCGGCATACCGTGCACCTTCAGCCCCCATCGCCGCATTTGCCATTGAAAACGGCATGGATGAAATCGCCAAGGCCATCGGCATGGATCCGCTCGAACTGCGCATCAAGAACGCAGCGAGAGAAGGTACCAAATCTTCCTATGGTCCGGTTTACGGGCCCATTGGCATCGGACCAACATTGCAAGCTGCAAAAAACCACCCGCACATGAAAGCCCCACTTGCACCAAACACCGGCCGTGGTGTGGCATGCGGATTCTGGTTTAACTTCGGCGGCCAAACTTGCGTTGATTTGAATGTAACCCCTGACGGCACCACCACGGTTGCTGTGGGCACTATGGATGTGGGCGGTTCCAGAGCTTCCATCGCTATGGCAGTGGCTGAGGAATTGGGCGTGGCTTATGAAGCCGTGCGCGTGATTGTTGCCGACACATCATCGCTTGGTCACAATGACATGACCGACGGCAGCCGTGGCACATTCTCATCGTCCATGGCCGCAATTTTTGCAGCCCGCAACGCCATCACCGTGATGCGCCAGAAAGCGGCAAAGACTTGGGATATTCCGGTTGATGATATCATCTGGGAAGATGGCCACGCGAAAGCCAAGGGTGCAAGCCATGGCAATCTCGCTCCACTCAGCATTAAAGATTTGGCGGGTGGTGCAGGCTCCACCGGTGGGCCAATTGCTGGCCATGCGGAAATTGTAGCTGATAATGCTGGTGTATCCTTCGGCACGCATATTGCCGACATTCATGTAGACCCTGAAACTGGCCAAACCAAAGTGGTGCGTTACACTGTGATTCAGGATGCTGGCAAAGCCCTCCACCCTTCTTATGTTGAAGGCCAATATCAGGGCGGTGCGGCCCAAGGCATTGGCTGGGCGCTCAATGAGGAATATGTTTACGGCAAAAATGGTCGCCTGCAAAATGCGGGCTTCTTGGATTACCGCATTCCTGTGTGTTCGGATTTGCCTTTCATTGATACACAGATTTTGGAAATTCCAAATCCGCATCATCCTTATGGAGTGCGTGGTGTGGGTGAAACTCCAATCGTGCCGCCGCTAGCGGCAATCTCCATTGCTGTCACCAATGCCACAGGTGTGCGCCAAACTCACATTCCAATGTCGCCACCGCGCATTTTGAAATCGCTCAAAATCAAGCGGTAATGACTATTGAAGTTCATCTCTGGGGGGCGCTGCGGCCAATGGCTGGCGGCGCCCTTTCCATTTCGGTTCACGCCACAACCATCCGCGAATTATTCCGTGTCAT
>JAYUPT010000244.1:0-2795 GCA_043759965.1 Aestuariivirga sp.
GCCGAACTTACAACGACGATTGACCAGATTAAAAAAAGACTAGAAAGTCGCGCCGCATAAGGTGGCCGTGAAAAAAACTATCAAGCCTAGAGGATGAGACCTCAAGGCTGAAGCCGAACTTTGAGGTGACCCCATGCTCCACAATGGTAAGCCAGAACTCTATCTCCTTGACACATATGCTATGCGCGAAATGTTGATGGAGTTAGGCGGCAAAAAATGTCGATTGGAACCCTTGTCACCGCCTTGCGCTGTGTGGGTTTACGAAAGGTCAATGATGAGAAACCCCGAGGGCAGGTTGCAGCATAATGTCGATATTGATTCATTGAAGCGTAATGTTCACTTCTCGGTCGATAATATAGTTCCTTTTTAAGCATCTAGCCCCGGAATTTCCACCATTTGAACTCCGGCAATTTTCCAGTTTCCATCCGGTTGTTTTTCCATCGCATAAACCGCTTCATAGCGTTTGCCGTCACCTGCGGTGATGGTAACGTGTTGGGCGGGGCGGCCCAAAATGTCAGTGGTTAATTCGCCGAACTTGTATTTGCTGTTGGTGTAAACCGCTTGATAGCCACGCTTCACCATGGCCATAAAAATATCAACCGTCGGAAAAATTTTGGTGACGACTGGCGCTGCATATGAATAGGCAAGCGCTCCGTCATCAGCTTTGAAGGCTTCCAATTGGCCAGAAATGACTTGTTCAAAAGCTTGCTTATCAGCGGCGCTGGGTTCAGTTGCCCAGCTTGGGGTTATAAGTATAACTATGAAAAACAAGGCCGTTAGAAATCTTGACATAGCAACCTCCATGCATCTGACGTATGGTACGTTTGGTCTCGGAAATTGGATTTTTACAATGAGCGATCATTTCGTTTTGGATATTGCTTCTACATGGCTTGGTGAAGGGCGCAAAGTGGCGTTGGCCACAGTTATTGAAACTTGGGGATCTGCACCGCAACCGGTGGGCAGCCAATTGGTTGTTGATGCGGCTGGCAATTTTATGGGTGCGGTTTCGGGTGGATGTGTGGAAGGAGCAGTGATAACCGAGGCCATTGATATCATCGCTTCGGGCAAGCCAAAGGTATTACAGTTTGGCGTGGCAGATGAAACAGCCTGGCAAGTGGGCCTCGCTTGTGGCGGGAAAATTCGGATCTATGTGGAGCCTATGGCGTGAAGGCGGCAACACTTAAAGAGATTTTGCAAGCGCGCGCTGATCGCAGTGCCATTGCAGTGGTTACAAATTTAGTAACAGGTGCGCAGCGCGTTGTGCCGCGTGGTGTAGAATTTGAAGAGGCATTTCGCTTTGATAAATCTGGCGTGGTGGGAGATGAGTTTGTCGCCATTCATAATCCGCCATTACGATTGGTTATTATTGGTGCGGTTCACATAGCACAGAGTATTATTCCAATTGCTCAAGCTGCTGGTTATGACATTAGTGTGATTGATCCGCGTGGGGCTTTTGCAACGGATTTGCGGTTTCCTGATGTGGCACTCTATGAAGAGTGGCCGCAAGATGTTTTGCCAAAAATCGGTTTAGATGCCCGCACTGGATTTATGGCGTTGACGCATGATCCGAAGATTGACGATCCAGCTTTGGAGCTGGCTCTTAAATCTGACGTTTTTTATATCGGCGCATTGGGTTCCAAGAAAACCCAAGGTTCGCGGCGCGGGCGGTTAATGGAAGCAGGCCTTACAGAGGCTGCGTTGGGGCGCATTCATGGGCCGATTGGGTTGAGCATTGGATCCGTGGGGGCTGTGGAAATTGCAATTTCGGTGATGGCGGAAATGACGAAGTGTTTGCGGTTAGGGGCAGCTTTGTGATTTTTGGGTCTGTAAAACTAGCTGAGGCGCTTGGTGCTATTCTTGCGCATGCAATTAAACTTGATTCTGTCCTTTTAAAAAAAGGGCGAGCACTTTCCGCTGTAGATATTGATTTGCTCCATAGTGCGGGCCATTCAGAAGTGATTGCTGTAAAATTTTCTACTGGTGATGTTGCAGAAGATATTGCCGCACGGTGCGTGGCGGTTGCGGCGTGTGGCGCAAGCACGCAAGCGCAGGAGGCTTTCACAGGCCGGGCCAATCTTTATTCTGAAGCGTCCGGCCTTGTGGTGATTGACGGGCCCCGCGTGCGCGCACTCAACCATATTCACGAAAGTCTCACGGTAGCAACTTTGCCGAATTATGCTCGTGTTGAGGCTCGGGCCATGGTGGGCACGGTTAAGGTTATTCCATTTGCGGTTCCACAATGGGTTTTAGCTGCTGCATTAAAAATAATTGGTGATCGACCGCTCATTACCGTTGTTCCGTTTAAGCTTAAACGGGTTGGTTTGATCATTTCCAAATTTCCGCAAACCAAAGACCAATTGATTGCAAAATCTGAGGCGGCCATTCGGACGCGCGTTGCAGCGATGGGAGCGGAACTTTCTGCGATTGTTGTTTGCGATCACGCTGAGGCTTCTGTGCAAACCGAAATTTCAAAAATGAAGGCAGATGTTATTCTGGTCTTTGGCGCATCTGCCATTGTGGACCGGGGCGATGTTATTCCGGCAGCGCTTGTGGGGGCAGGTGGCGAGGTTACGCATATGGGTATGCCGGTTGATCCGGGCAATCTGTTGATGTTGGGCCGACTGAATGAAACACCTGTGATTGGTGTTCCATCATGCGCACGCTCGCCCAAGACCAATGGATTTGATTGGGTTTTGGCGCGGGTAATGGCTGGCATTGCGGTTTCACCTTCAGATCTCATGGATATGGGTGTTGGTGGGTTGCTGGCTGAAATTTCATCACGCCCAAGCCCGCGT
>JAYUPT010000245.1:0-2776 GCA_043759965.1 Aestuariivirga sp.
GATGCCGCAGCATGCGAAACAATTGCCGCTGCTTTTCCAGATCGTAAAATTGTACAAGTGCAAGTGAATGCTATTGCAGCAGGCGGTGGTGCCATTCATTGTATCTGCCAAGAACAACCAGCAGTGGGTGGCAATTGATCATGAATAGAAGAAGTGCGGCTGGTTTAATTTTGGCGGGATTAAGTGCGGTGACTATGAATGCGCAAGCCGAGGATGTGGGTGTTTCCGCTACGGCCGCAGGCTTCCGCATGCCATTGGAGTCAGACCCACACACCCGCACATTTATGCAATGGCCAGCGCTCAAATCAATCTATGGTGGACAAGATGCCTTGCAAGATGTGCGCGAGAAAATAGCCTTGATCGCCAACAGCATTGCAAAATTTGAACCTGTGGTTTTGTTGGCACGGCCCGAGCAACTTGATGAAGCACAATCTCATGTTGGCAAAAATATTGAACTTTGGCCCATCCCAACCCAAGATCTATGGTGCCGCGATTCCGGCCCAACATTCGTCAAAAACGCCAAAGGTGAACTTGCCGTCAGCGAGTTAAATTTCAATGGCTGGGGCAACAAGCAACCCCACGCCGAAGATGCTAAAATTGCGCAGCGCGTTGCCGAAAAAATGGGTCTTCCGATTTATAACAATCATGTCGTTGGTGAAGGCGGCGGCATTGAACTTGACGGCATGGGAACTGCGCTTGCCCATGCCAGCTGCTGGGTAAATAAAAACCGTAATGCCGGGTCGAAAGCAGAGGTTGAAGAATTGTTGCTGGCCTCCGTGGGAGCCACCAAAATGATTTGGGCACCTGGCGTTAAAGGTGCCGATATCACCGATTATCATATTGATGCTTTGGCGCGCTTTGTGAAGCCGGGTCAAGTTCTCATTCAGTTGCCTGATAAAATAATCGCCAATGATCCTTGGTCAGCGGCGGCTTATGAGACCTATGAAATTCTTAAGAAAGCAACAGATGCCCAAGGCAAAAAGCTAGACATAGTTGTCATCCCTGAGCCTCTTAACATTCGTTCACAGCAAGATGATTTTGTTTCAAGCTATGTGAATTATTATGTGTGCAATGGTGCTGTGATCAGTGCCGAATTTGGCGATGATAAAGCCGACGCTGAGGCTAAACATATTCTTCAACAGCTCTATCCATCGCGGGAAGTGGTTAGTATCAATGTTGATGCGATTGGCGAAGTTGGTGGTGGCATTCACTGCTCGACACAACAACAGCCCGCTTAAAATTTAACGAGGAGGCATTATGAATAACCTTATCGTCGCTGCGGTGCAAATTGCCTGCACAGATGACCTTAAAAAAAATATCGACAAGCTGGAAACTCATGTGCGTGATGCAGCGCGGCGCGGTGCAAAACTTGTTGTGCTTCAAGAATTATTTGAGGGCTCATATTTTTGTGTTGATTCTGATGCCAAACACAAAGCGAGAGCAAAACCTTTTGCCGGCCACAGCACGGTTAGCCATTTTGCCAGCTTGGCCAAAGAACTTGGCGTGGTTATTCCAGTTTCATTTTATGAACTCGATGGCAATAAGAGCTACAATTCTTTAGCCATGATTGATGCTGATGGCACAACACTTGGCCTTTATCGCAAGAGCCACATTCCAGACAGCCCGGGCTATAGTGAGAAGTTTTATTTTGCGGATGGCGATACGGGCTTCAAAGTTTTTGAAACTGCGGCAGGCAAAATTGGCACTGGCATTTGTTGGGATCAATGGTTTCCTGAAGCAGCCCGCGCCATGGTTTTAAAGGGTGCTGAAATTCTCATTTACCCCACAGCCATTGGTTCCGAACCATCTTACCCAGCATGGGATTCGCGCGATCATTGGCAGCGCGTTATGCAAGGGCACGCTGGTGCCAATTTAACACCCGTCATTGCGTCTAACCGCGTTGGCGTTGAAAAAGGCGCCACAGGCCAGATTGCTTTTTATGGTTCATCATTCATCGCCGATCACACTGGGTGCAAACTGGCAGAAGGAGACCGCGTTTCGGAATGTGTGATCACTGCCAGTTTAGACATGAAAACCATTGCCGAAGCACGCCGCTCTTGGGGCGTATTCCGTGATCGGCGAGGCGACCTATACGGCGATCTCATAAAACCATCGCCGCAACGGCTTTTACCGACCCTATTACAAACAAGTTAAGAGGAGAGCAAAATGAAGTGGATATCAACCGTTTCTACATGTGTGTTTCTCACGTTCGCTGCGGCTGGCGCCAAGGCTGGAGACTTACGTCTCTACTCTTGGGAAGCTTACTTCGGCTCGGACTCTATAGAAAGTTTTCAAACCGAGACCGATAATAAAGTTACCTATGATGTGTTTGATTCAAACGATGTCGTTGAAACACGTATTCTTGCAGGCAACTCAGGTTACGATGTTATAACGCCAAATCTATCGCCCCACCTTGCACGTCAAATTCCTTTGGGAGCATGGGGCGAATTAGATAAATCTCAACTGACCAATATTGCTAATCTTGATCCTGAACTTATGGCTAAAGTTGCCGAGGCAGACCCTGGCAATGTGCATGCTGTGCCTTGGATGTGGGGAACCACTGGCGTGGGCCACAATGTAGGTATGATCAAAGCCATCATGCCTGATGCACCGGTCGATTCCTTCCGCATTGTGTTTGATCCTGCAATCGCTGTGAAGTTCAAAGACTGCGGAATATCAATGCTAGATGATGCCGAACAGGTTCTAGGCAGCGCTCTGATTTATCTTGGTCTTGACCCTGACACACAATCCCCCGCCGAACTGCAAAGTGCCGTTG
>JAYUPT010000246.1:0-21436 GCA_043759965.1 Aestuariivirga sp.
CGAATGCGTGTCAGCCTTTGTGCGCACGGTGATGCCGCGCTTTACAAATTCTGTTTCCAGCAAATGTGCCGCTGCGGGATCAAGCTGGCGCTCCATCAAAGTTGGCATGATGTGAATGACTGTCACTTCCATGCCGCGCATTTGAAGCCCAGCTGCGGCTTCTAAACCGAGCAGACCACCACCAATCACCACAGCCTTGCTGCCTGGCTTGGCCACGGCCAACATGGCATCAACGTCATCCAAATCGCGGTAAGTCACAACACCGGGCAGTTTATGGCCCGGCACGGGAATGATGAAAGGCACCGAGCCTGTGGCAATCACCAGCTTATCATAGTTCGCAATGCGGCCATCAGCAGCGGTTACTGTTTTGGCTTCACGGTCAATCGATTCAACTTTGCAACCCTTGTACAGCGTCACTTTATTCTGCGCATACCAGTCATCGCCATGGGTGATGATGTCTTCATAAGTCTTCTCGCCCGAGAGAACTGGAGAGAGCATCAAGCGGTTATAATTCACGCGCGGTTCGGCGTTGAAGATCGTTACATCATAGAGATCTGGCGAAAGCTCAAACAGATGCTCCAGCATACGCCCTGGGGCCATGCCGTTGCCGATGATCACCAATTTCTTCTTCATTTCGAACAAACTCCCAAAGACAATCAGCAATATTTTGTGCGCTGCAACATTCTCTCTGCTATCTACTTAGCAAGCACCATGCCAAAATTAGATCATTCCTTAAAATTTACTCATCTCTATGAAATATATGATTTATATTGATTTTGCCGCAAAGATGGGCGGCTGCTATAGTCTTGTGCAATGCACAAATTACACGCAAACAATACGTCTTAATTGCACTTTTATTAGGCATTTGTATAAATGCTTAATTTTAGGGCATGTCTATAAAAACTATATTTATCATCATGTTATGCAGAAATTAAATTCCAAAGCCAATTGGCATCCTTTTTGCGATGCAGCATGGGTCAAAGGAGATTTTTATGACCCAAGCAAGCAGCCAACGTTTCCCATTCTTCAGCCTCGCGCCCCGCATTCGCATTTTACATTTCAGTTGGGTGGCCTTTTTTGTCAGCTTTGTGGTGTGGTTCAACCACGCGCCATTGATGGCGGCAATCCGCGAGACATTTAACCTCAGTAAGCAGGAAGTGGCGGCATTGCTAATCCTCAATGTGGCACTCACTATTCCAGCGCGCATCTTGGTTGGCATCTTGGTTGATAAGCTGGGCCCACGCCTGATGTTTGCAAGCTTACTTGCTATCTCCGGTGTTATTTGCCTTGGCTTTGCCTTCTCGCAAAATTATGCTCAGCTTGCTTTATCGCGCTTTCTCCTCGGCTTTGTTGGCGCAGGCTTTGTGGTGGGCATTCGCATTATTGGCGAATGGTATCCAGCGCGCGAAGCTGGCCTAGCTCAAGGGCTTTATGCTGGACTTGGCAATTTCGGCTCTGCCGCAGCAGCTGCCACGTTACCAGCCCTTGCTGCAAGTTTTGGCGGGCCAGAAGGCTGGCGCTGGGCCATTGCCACAACCGGCATTATGGCGATCATTTATTCGGCCATCTACTATATTTATGTAACCGACATGCCAAAAGGTTCAACTTATTTCAGCCCCAAAAAATTGGGTGCCATGGAAGTGACAAGTAAAGGCGACTTTCTGCTCTATTGCATTATGCAAGCCCCCATCGTTGGAACCCTTGCATTGCTGACTTATAAACTTAGCCCAGCAGCGTTAAACATTCTGTCAGACTCAACTGCTTTGACTATCTATGTGGCACTCGCTGCACTTTATGCCGTCCAACTTTATGACACATGGCGGATCAATAAATCAATTTTCACAAAGCCAGTAGCACCGCTTCACGCTTATAAATTTCGCCAAGTGGCGGTGCTTGATTTTGTCTATTGCATCACCTTCGGATCAGAGCTTGCTGTGGTTTCAGTGCTGCCCTTATTGTTTAAAGATGTGTTTGGGCTTTCGCTTCCGGTGGCTGGCTTTCTTGGCGCAAGCTTTGGCCTCACCACATTTTTTGCACGGCCAATTGGCGGTTATCTCAGTGACATATTTGGCCGCCGCTTAATTCTGGCCATTTGCCTTGCTGGAACCGCACTTGGCTATTTCGGCATGAGCAACATGGGGCCTGCAACAGGAGTTGTGTTTGCGGTTGCTGCCACGTTCTTCTGCTCACTGTTTGTGAATGCGGGCAATGGTGCGGTTTATGCCATGCTGCCATGATCAAGCGCAGGCTCACCGGCCAAATTGCTGGCATGGTGGGGGCTTTTGGAAATGTGGGCGGTGTGTTGTTCCTCTCAGTCTATGCAAGTTTCGACGCGCAAACCTTGTTCCTTGCCGCCGCCATTGGCTCTGCCTTAGCGCTTGCCTTTGTGGGGCTTTTCATTGAAGACCCGAAGGGACAGATTGCCGAAGAAATGCCCGATGGCAGCATTGCCCTTATTGATGTGACATGAGCCACGATATTCAACTTGAATTTGGACAGTATTCCAGTGCGGGGCGAAAGCCCCGCAATGATGATTCATATGGCATCGTAATTCCAGAAGGCCACATCCTTGCAACAAAAGGTGCCGCCATTGCCATTGCCGATGGCATGTCATCCAGCGAAGCAGCCAAGGAAGCCAGCGAATGTTGCGTGCGCTCATTTCTAGAAGATTATTACGGCACCCATGAAAGCTGGACGGTCAAACGCTCCGTTGCCACGGTTCTCAAAGCTGTTAATGCGTGGCTTTATGCCCAAGGCCAAAGGCTTGATTTTGAAGGCCGGGGAATGGTTTCAACTTTTTCGGGCATCATTCTTAAATCTGGCACAGCCCATATTTTTCATGCCGGAGACAGCCGCATTTGGCGCTTGCGCGACAATGCGTTGGAACAACTTACTACTGATCATCGACTCAAGCTTGGGCGCGGGCTTGAGCATTTGTCGCGCGCTTTTGGCATCACCCAAAATCTTGAAATTGATTATCGCCAAGAAATGCTGGAAGCGGGCGACGTCTATTTTCTCTCAACTGACGGTATTCACGACACTCTTACGCCCTCGGAAACTATGCGCCTTATCAAAGCCAGTTCTGATGATTTGGAAGCAGTCACACGCAACATTTGCAATGCTGCTTTTGAGAAAGGCAGCACTGACAATCTCACCTGCCAGATTATCCATGTCACTTCACCAGGCATTCAAGATGTTGCTGGGCATAATTCAGCGGCTTTAAAACTGCCCTTCCCCAAGCTTCTTGCCGCTGGTGATAAGCTAGACCAATATCAAATTATCCGACCAATCCACGAGAGTAATCGCAGCCAAGTCTATCTCGCCTCTGATCTTGAAATAAACGAAGTGGTAGCAATCAAAACACCTTCACCAAATTTTGAAGATGATGCTGGCTACATTGAAGGCTTTGCCCATGAAGAATGGGTTGGCAGATTGGTGAGCAGCCCTAACACGCTTAAAATTCACGATACCAAAGGCAAGCGCCATTTTCTCTATCATGTAACAGAATACTTTGAAGGCAAAACGCTGCAACAGTGGATGCTGGATAATCCGAAACCAGATTTGGAAGTAGTGCGGTCCATTGTTGAACAAATTGCATCTGGTTTGCGCGCCATGCATCGCAAAGACATTTTGCATCTTGATTTAAAACCCGGCAACGTGATGATCAATGCGCAAGGGCTGGTGAAAATTATTGATTTTGGCTCTTCACGCGCCGCAAGCTGGTCTGATGAAAAGAAAAACCAAGAAGCAGCGGCACCTGCAGGAACGGCTGATTATACCGCACCCGAAAACATTCTGGGCAACCCACCTTCTAACAGATCTGACATTTTTTCGTTGGGCGCCATTGCCTATGAAATGATCGCTGGTTCATTGCCTTATGGTAAGGGCATTACCAGCGCTGCAATGATTAAAAAATTGCGTTATGTGCCTTCAACTTGGTTGAGAACTGATGTTCCACAATGGGTGGATGCAGCGCTTGAAAAAGCAGTTCAGCTTGATCCGGAAAAAAGAACTGACGCGTTATCTGCCTTAACCACTGATTTACGCAAACCGAACACGGCCCTCGTTCCTTCGCAGGTGCGGCCTCTTATTGAATCCAATCCATTGCTTTTCTGGAAATTGATTTCACTGTTACTTTTTATTTTGGTGGTGATTCTCGCCTTCAATGCACGGCATTGATTCAACCAAATTCAGGCCATCGCTTGTGCAACCAGAAGTGTGTCGGTGAATTGCTCGAAGCGGTGAATCTTTTCACCACTAACATACCAGACGTGAACGACGCGTGCCGTCATGGTCTTTCTTGTTTGTTTATGCTGCGCTGTATAATCGCCAATGCCAACGGCATGATCGCCGGCGTCAAGCAGACGTTCAAGCTTGAATGTGTAATCATCAAACTGCGCGCCCAAGGCCATGAACACGTTTTTAACAATGGCTTCACGACCGAGATAAGTTCCAGCACAGGGAAAGCCCGCCATTTCCGTCCATTCTGTTGTTGATGTGATATCAGCCAGCATCCCTTCGAAGTCACGGCGATCATTGGCATCATAGTGGGCCTTCACAACGTCATAAGCACTGCGCATTTTCTTTCCTCTCAAACCGGCTCTTGGCCGGACAAGTAATAACTCATTGAAACTTTGCGGATGTGGGCTCCGGCAGGATTGTTTTCGACAGCGCCAGCACCAGTGACCCCCAGAAACTTTCCTGTTGATCGCATTTCAGCGAAATTGTAAAAAAATGTTGAGGCCACGGGAATAATAAATTCGCGGAAGGTGAAGATGTATTGATCTTCAGCAAACTTATATGTGGTGGTCAGATCAACATCGCCATGGCCGCGCTGCACACCCACAAGGCACTGCCACGCATAACGCCCGGAAGACAGATAGGTATGTTCATAAACATGGTGTGGGCTGTAAGTGTAGTGCGCTCTGAGGCCAATTAAGTCTCGCGTTGGGGCTGGAACCATGCTGTTGCCTTGGGCGGGCCCGTGAATAAGTCCAGCGCGAAAAATCTGCGCAACACGCGGCTCACCAGGGTTGGCTCCAGCCTCGCGCACGACCGAACGAATTGAAAGTACGCGGCCAGTTTTTATGTTTAAGATCAGTGTTTCTGCTTCTTTGGCATTTTGTGCAAAAGTAACATCAACAAAATAAGTATCAGGTGCCACGCAAACGACGTCACATTTATCATGCCCTTTGCTGCCCTGTTCCGACCAAGTTAGAATTTGGGCATCTAAAAATTCAAGGGCTATTTTGCGGCCATCATCAAAGTTAATTGCCATGTTATGGCCAACAAGGGAAGCGCTTGGCGGCAATCTGTTGGTAGCTATGCCTGTAGCAAAATCATCATAGTTTTTCCACTCAGCAGGGGCTTGTGCGTCAGTCATGTGTAATCTCCATATTTAAACAAAGGCCAATGTGGGCAGGTCAACGGTGCCGGCCCCACCATCAACAGTTACAATTGCGCCATTGACCATTGCTGCTTCACCACAGGCAAGGAAGCACACAACATTAGCAACTTCCTCTGGTGAAGCGGGCCTGCCCAAGGGCACGTCTTTGGTCACCAGCGCATAGGCTTCAGCAACCGAGTTTAAGCCATGCTTGGCGATAATGTGCTGCATCTGCTCATCAGCCATGGCTGTTGTCACCCAACCCGGGCAAACTGTGTTGGTGCGAACGCCAAAGCGGCCATAGTCACGCGCGAGAGATTTCGCCAAGCCAATGCAGGCGTGTTTCATGGTCACATAGCCCGCCGCATCTGGGCCAGAAAAAAGCCCCGCTATGGAAGATAACACCACAATATTACCTTTGCGTTTGATCAACTCTGGCAGGCATTCACGGGCACTCACGAAGGCCGTATCGAGGTTCAACCGCGTGGCCAAGGACCACGTTTCATCGCTCATCGAAATTGTTGGGCCAACACCATGGCCACCTGCATTGGCAATGAGAATATCGAGGCCGTCAAAGCGTTCAGAAATTTCGGCAACACCTTTGCGCATCGCAGCTCCATCAGCCGCATCAGCCACCACAACCATGGCTTTGGTTTCAGCTGCCACTGCTTCAAGCGGTTCTCTGCGGCGACCTACCAAAACGATATTGGCGCCTTCACTTCCTAAGCGGCGGGCAACGGCAGCACCAATTCCAGTTCCGCCACCTGTGATCAAAACAGTTTTATTTTTGAAGCGCATCGGTGATGTCCTCTATAAATTAAGAGCATCTGCTTGCTCAACCAAGAGCGAACGTTGAAAAGCTTGGAATGCTGCATTGGGTTGCTGGGCTATAAAGAAATCATGCGCTGGGTCAGAAACGTCGGTTTTGATTCCGGACAATTGCTCAATCAATGCATGGCCACAAAACGGCACATAAGATTCAGAATATCCACCTTCATGCACAACGGCCACGCGGGCTGCGCAATGACGATCAGCAAGGCCCATCACCTCTGCCATCATCCAGCGGAATGATTCGCTGTAGAGCGACATGCGCGCAAGAGGATCGAGACAATTGGCATCAAGACCCGACGCAACTATGATCAGTTCGGGTTTGTAGGCTTCGAGAGCTGGGAGCACCACCAAGTCAAAGGCATCGCGGTAGGCTTGATTGCCACCGCCTGGAAGCAGCGGGACGTTCAAGTTGTATCCTTCGCCTCGGCCTTCACCGCGCTGGCTGGCAGCGCCCGATTCAACAGGAAAGCAATTTTCCTGATGTAGCGAAATGGTAAGCACATCAGGGCGATTTATAAAGATTGCTTCGGTGCCGTTGCCGTGGTGCACATCCCAATCCAGAATAGCAATGCGGGTGAGGCCATGCTTGGCGATTGCCGCTTCAACAGCAATTGCAATATTGGCTAACATACAAAAACCCATGCCCATATCAGCCAAGCAATGGTGGCCGGGCGGCCTTGACAGAATATAGGCGTTTTTTAAGTCACCACGGATCACTGCGTCCACGCCTGCAATTGCCAATCCAGCAGACTGTTTTGCAATTTCATAGCCGCCTTTGCTAAAGCTTGCTTGAACGCCCATGTCTCCGCCCCCAGCATCACTCAAGGCTTTGAATTTGCTGATGTAGGCTTGCGGGTGAACACGGCGTAAATCTTCTTCTATCGCCATTTTGGCGGTGCGCTGATCAAGCTGGGCGAGGAGGCCTGACACATCCATTAGATTTCGAAGACGCCGTTTGGTGTCGGGAGATTCAGAAAGACCTGAAGCATTTGGAGGCTGAATCCAACCACCCACAGGAAATATCCCAGCATGAAGTTGGCCTGTATGCCACATGCATTTTTCGTCGAAGTAAAAACCGGTTTTAGTTATGGCCATGCCTTCATTCTCCAAAATACAGACGATGCAGTTTTTGCGGATCGTCACGCAGTTCTTTGCAAGTGCCATCATAGGCAATGTGGCCGTGGCGCAGCACATAGGCCCTATGGCCCACAGCCAATGCCAGCGATGCAAACTGCTCAACCAGTAAAACCGACATGCCTTCGCGCGATAGTTCAGCCACCAACTTCATCAGGCGTTGCACAATTAAAGGTGCCAAGCCCAAAGACATTTCATCGATGAGCAAAACCTTGGGCCGCGCCAATAAAGCCCGACCAATAAGCAGCATTTGCTGTTCGCCGCCTGAGAGAAGCCCAGACTTGATATGCCGCCTCTGCACAAGTTCAGGGAAAATCGCAAACACTTCATCGGTGGATGCTTTTTCGTGCCGCGCTACTTCTAAGTTTTCTTCAACTGTAAGATCAATAAAAACAGCGCGCCCCTGTTCAATTAAAGACAAGCCAGCTTTGGCTCTTCTGCTTGGCCCTAATTTTTCAATGTTGATATCGCCCAAGCGGATCAACCCACCAGAGCTTGCTACAGCGCCTGCAATACCTTCCAGCAACGTGGTTTTGCCGGCACCGTTGGCCCCCAAGAGCACGGTGATGGTTCCCTCATCAACCACAAGAGAGGCATTGCGCACCACGGGCAAGCCTGCGCGGTTAACCGAAAGATTTTCAACAACAAGCGCGCTCATGCGGCAAGCCCTTCAAGATCGCCAATATAGGCTTTGATGACGCGTGGATCGGCTAGAACCAGTTGCGTTGGGCCAGAAGCGATTACCTTCCCGAAATCGAGAACGACAATGGTGTTGCAAACCATGCGCACCAGATCCATGTCGTGTTCCACCATTAAAACTGATGTGCCAAAGCGCGCTGGAATTTGCGCAATTCTTGCGGCGAGTTGAGTTGATTCTTGGTGAGACAGCCCTGCGGCTGGTTCGTCCAAAAGCACAATCTTCGGCCGAGCAGCAATGACACCAGCAACATCAAGCAAACGGCGTGTGCCAGCATCAATTTGTGAAATTGCAGTCTGTGGCCCTGGGCAACCCATCCATGATAAAAGTTCGTCAGATTCTTCCGCTTTCAAACGGCGGCCTGCCGCCAAGGTGAGATAGTTGCCAACGGAAAGCTGCGGCGCAATTCGCGTTTGTTGCCATGTGCGGCGTATGCCAGCGCGGGCCCGCATGTGAGCAGGCAGACCATCAAGCTTTTGGCCATCAAGTTCGACGGTGCCGTCATAGGAGTTCAAAAAGCCTGTGACACCATCAATCAAAGTTGATTTGCCTGCTCCATTCGGGCCAATGAGCCCTACAACCGAGCCTTCAACAACCGTGAAACTGACATCTTTCAAGGCCACAACACTGCCATAGCGCACGGTGAGATTTTTGATGTCAAGCATCGTGCGGGCCTGTGCATTCACAGCGGGAGGCAAAACTGCCGCAAGGACTGCATCTTCGGTAAAACCGCTGGCCACAATTTTCTTGCCTTTGAAAATTTTGCGCAAGAGCCCGCGCAAATCTTCAGCCATGGTGCCGCCCATGCTTAGGGCTTGGGTTGCACCCAATGCAAAGAAGATGTTGCCAATATCTTGTGGCAAGTTAAGGCGGCGCAAAACTTCTGGAAAAAATATGATCAGAATGCCGCCGAAAATGGCACCCTCGGCCAAATGGGCCCCCGCCATCGTTGTGACAACGAAATAGACCATCGACACCATCAGTGTAAATGATTCTGCTACCAAGGTGCCCAATTGCCCTGCCAGCAAGCCACCACTCACACCAGAAATAAATGCGCTAATTGCAAAGGCACTGAGTTTGGATTGCGGAATGCTCACACCATGGGCTGCTGTTCCGCGCTCAGAATGGCGCAGTGCCAACCATGAGGCACCCAGTGGTGTTTGGTTCAAGAGATTTAGCGCAATAGCAAAAATGACAAACACTGCAACGCACAGCACAAAATAAGCTTGGTCAGAACTGAACAGATCAGGTCTCTTCACAAAGATGAATTTGGTTTGCCCGGGAAATGTATAAGATAGCAGGATCACATCAAATGCGGCAGCAAAACCAAGGGTTACAATTGCCAGATTTATTCCACGCAGGCGCAAAGCCGGAAGGCCAATCGCGATGCCAAAGGGTATGGCCGCAAAACCGCCAAGCAGCACCCACAACAACAATGTGCCGGGCGCGTTTTTAACGTTGAGCCAGGCTACAACCCACGCGCCAATCGCCGCAAACGACATTTGGCAAAGTGAGATCATGCCCGCTCGGCTCGCCACCAAACCTACACCTAACAATGCGATGCCAGCAACCACAGCGCCGGTGAACATAAACACCCAATAGGACGTCAGGGTGAAATTTATGATGGCCGTGGCCGCACTCGCGATTAGAATGGTGATTAAAGCTGATTTTAAATTAGCGCGCTTCATCCCAGCGCGCCCTTCTTTGTGACCACAACAAAACTGCAAGGATAATCAAAAATGGTACAGCACTGCGGAATTGTGCCAAAGATGAAAGGCCCGCTGCCATGCCCTCCAACAGGCCAAGCGCAATTCCACCAGCCAATGTGAGCCAGAAACTGCGAAACCCGCCAATTAGCGCTGCTGCAAAAGCAGGAACAACCAACATGCTAAATGTCAAAAAATTGGGTGCCCGCTGCGGGGCAATGATCATCAATGCGATCGTCGTTGCGAGACCGGCCAGTGCCCACACTCCGATTGAAAGTCGCCGAACGGGAATACCGATGAGTTCGGCTGTTACGGGCCTCTCAGAAAGGGCGCGAAGCTGGAGGCCCATTCGGGTGTGGTTGAGAAAGCGCGTGGCCGCAATGGTAAATACAAAGGCTAAGGAAATCGTCACCAAGGCTGCGCGCGTAATAACAACACCGGCTAGCGTAAACGCAGCGCCCGGCACGAGATCTGGAAATGGTCTTGGATGTTGACCGCCTGTTATGCGTAAACCTAACGCTATCATGCCAACCAACAGTGCTACAGTTACTGCGGCTTTGGTTTGGGCCGGCGCACCAGCAAACCATTTCATCATTACCGCCCCTAACAATGTGGCCGTGGCCGTACCAAAAACGAGCCCCACAAAAATGCTTATCGGTAGCGAAAATCCCGCTTCGAACGACATCACCATTGCAAATGTTCCAGTTGCGCCAATTGCAGCGCCCGTGAAATTCACGACCGAGACCAGCCTATATGTGAAGACCAAGCAGACCCCAAGCAGCGCATAAGTGCCACCAGCAGCCAAACCTGCAACAGTTGATGTGAACATAAAATATCTTCATCCTGAAAATGTTAGATCTTAATGTGCATCCCGCAACCAGACCACAAATATGGCTGCGGGATTACATCGGTTTGCTTTTTACTCTGGAGGGAGAACAAACCAATCTGGTGTTTCAACTTTCCATGCGCCATTTTCAAGTTTCACCATTTTGGTGCCTTGTGATGAAGCATGAGTTGGCGCTACGCCAAATGTGTAGGGTGTGCCAACCAATGGATTGTTGACGGGAGCGAGATTATGCAACGCTTTTGTTACAGTTTCCCGCGTGACTGGGCCATCAATTGATTTCAGAACATCAACCAAGATCGAAGCTGATTCATAACCACCTTGGGTAAAAGCCGTAAGTGGCATACCAGCCGCAGTCATTGCAGCGTTCCAACCTTCATTGGCTTTAGATTTGGAATCTGTAAAAGGTTCCCATTCAGTACCAACATAGATTTCTTGTTTGGTTGCGGCCAAGGCTTTTGCCACCTGCACAGAATATCCCGGTGCCAAGAACAGCCACTTAATGCCTGTGATGTTCTGCGCATCGGCGGTATTGATCATCTGGACAATTTGAGGTTCCACTGTGTTCATCACAACAGCATCACAGCCAGCATCCCGCGCTTTCAAAACATAAGGTGTATAATCACCTTGGAATGGCAAGGTGAGATCAATCATACCAAATTTTTGGCCGCTCAACTTTTCCCAGCGCGCAACGGCTGCCGGGTAGGCTTCATCAGTTCCACCTACAATCCAGAAAATACCGCAGAGATTTTTTGCCTTCAACACGGATGAACCATATTGAAGGACTGCTGTTGTAAGTGTGTAAGGGCCCACATTCACAGGTGAAATTGAAGGTGCATTGAAGCACACAGGATCAACGCCGAGACCATGTACCGAAAGTATGCCCTGCTTGTCATAATACCCAGCATTGACGGCACAATCGAGAAGGCTGGCACTGCCAGTCAAGACGACTGCACCTTTATTCTCAACTAAATCGCGTGCCGACTGTGCTGCCACTTGTGGATCGGCTTTGTCATCAGCAATCGTGTAGTCAATTTTGCAGCCGTTAATGCCGCCTGCCGCGTTTACAACATCGAATGTTGCTTGTGCTGCTTTAGGCACTTCGCTGAAATCAGCGGGGCCGGTTATGGTTGAAACTGCGCCGACGACAATTTTGCCATCTGTGCAAGTTGGACCGGCGGCTGAAGCACTGGTCGCTGTCATCATTGCGGATGCAAAGATGGCAGTCGAAGCAAGTGCCATGGAAATTAAGCGGTGTTTTTTCATTCTCATTCCTCCCAGTTAAGCTGGTGTCAGAATTGTCCACCAGGATTTCAAAAATCTTATATTTCTTTGCCGGATTAACTCCGGTCTCTAATTTAAACTCTGCAAAACACTATCTCGCAGTGCATCCAATTCTATAGTATAAATATACTATCAATTGCGCATCAGCGCTCGCGATAGAGCCAGCTTGCCTTTCGTTGACGTTTTTTTGTAGATCGATGCCAATTGGTTGCGAATTGTGTTTGGTGACACCCGATTTAGGGCAGCGATGGCCCGCATTGACATGCCGGAAAGATAAAGCTCGGCGACTTTCTTTTCACGCGGCGACAACACATCCCAGGCTCCAGGCCGCGAAAGCCGCACCAGTGCTAGGTCTTGCGTATAGCGTTCCGAGGTCAAGGTTACAGATTGTCCAATCCAATGTGTGGTCTTTTCTGGTAATCGCCCGAGGATGGCGTTGCGTTGGCGCTTGCCCAATTTTTCATTGGCCATGGCTTTAGCAAAACCACTGGTGGCATGAACAATCTGACCATCGGCATCAACGATTGCGGCTTCACCGCCGACAGGCGCGCTGGCTTTTATTTCACTGTGCAATGACACCGAAAGACTTTGCTCAAGGTGGCGCAAAATGATTCTAAAATCATCCACCTCATCGGTGTTAAATGTCGAGGACGGATCCATACGATACAAGGACATAAAGAAATGAAATGACGACGCACTTTCCAGGCGGCAATGACCATTCAATATGGCCCCTACGTTGTAGCTTTTTGCAAAGGCTTTATACTCTGGTGCCACAGGTGCGGTTGACGGGGCCAACCACATAGAAAACAGAGGTAAATTGCGACCGCGCCTGATGAATGGATCTATATGAGAAACGGCACGCACGGCCGCATCAAAGCTTCTTGGTAAATTGTAACTGGCGGAATTGACCAGCATGGTGCGTCCACCGGTGAAACTTGACCAACCCCACCAAGCCGCATCGAATTGCACCACTTCACAGATCAAACTCACCATTTTCGATTGGTGATCAATCGAACTGGAGCCGATTGCCGAGTCCGTAAGTTTTAAAATGAGTTCACTTAATTGGGCATTGTTCATGGACTGTGGTCTTATCGCAAAACCAACGAACGGGTGAGAGTGTTTAATTTCAGCAGGCTGTGTTGGTTGCAACATTATACGCCCCCAACAGTGGCAGTTGTTGTGTCGCTGCCGAGAATGAATCTCGCACAGCGCTCACCAATCATCATGGCGGGTGCGTTGGTGTTGCCAGACACTAAAGTTGGCATAATTGAAACATCGGCAATCCGTAACCCTTGCACGCCGCGCACTTTGAGTTCTTCATCAACAACGGCATTCTTGTCTGTGGTTGGTCCCATTTTGCAGGTGCCCGCTGGATGAAAAACCGTCTTGGCAGTGCTGCGCACATAATCACTCAGGGCCTGGTGATCTTGCTCAATGCCAAGCTTTGGCAAAACGCGGCGCTTGATAATTTTTGCGAGCGCTGGGGCCTCTAAAATTTTGATGCCCAATTGCACGCCGCGCACCAAAGTGTCGAGATCTGACACATCCGAAAATGTGTTGGCTTTGAATAGTGCTTTATCTTTTGGATTTGCTGAGCGCAATTTCACCGTGCCGCGAGACTTGGGCCGCAGAATACAAGGCCCAATGCTAAGGCCATGGCCTGGCTCAGGCGCACGATCAGCAAAGCCAATAAGGGCAGGTAAAACATGAAATTGAATATTTGGTTGGCCAGAGCCTGACACATCGGCAAAGCCGCCGCATTCAACAACATTGGATGTGAGTAATCCGGTTTTGGTTAACATATATTGCGCCATATGGCGCACAGCAGTCAGGCCTTTGTCTTGGCCTAACATAGAAATTGGGTGAATTGACTCGCCTTGCACGGGGGCTTCCATGTGGTCTTGATAGTTTTCACCAACCCCCGGCACATCTGCAATCACAGCAATGCCGTGGGTCTTGAGTTCGGCAGCGTTGCCCACACCTGAAAGTTGGAGAAGTTTTGGTGTTGCAAGGGCCCCCGCACAGAGAACAATTTCCTTACGGGCTTTAATCACAACTCCTGATTCCAGTTCAACCGCGCTGGCTTTCTTTCCTTCAAATACAACACGCGCCACGCGGGTTTCAGTCATTATTTCAAGATTTTTTCGTTTTTCAGCACCGCGCAAGAACGCAACAGCAGCACTAAAACGTTTTCCGCGATAGGTGGTGGTTTGATAAAAACCAACGCCCTCTTGCACCTTGCCATTAAAATCACGGTTATAAGGAAGACCCGCCTGTTGAGCCGCTTCAACAAATGCCTCACACAGCGGATGACCATAGGCTTTGTCGGACACTTTTAAGGGTCCATCCTGACCGTGATATTCGTCGGTTAGACCTTGGTTATCTTCCAGCGCGCAAAACACGGGTAATACTTTTTCATAAGACCAATTGCGGTTCCCTAATTGCGCCCATGTGTTGTAATCAACTGCTGTGCCGCGAGTATAAATCATTGCGTTGACCGAACTTCCGCCTCCGATCACATGGCCTTGCGGCACCAGATTGGGCCTGCCATTCATAAATTTTTCAGGTTCACTGGCATAGAGCTGTGCATCTTTGCCGCCTTCGAGAACTTTGAAAAATGTCGCTGGAACATGGATCCAAAAGTTTTTATCGCGCCTACCTGACTCAATTAAGAGCACACGGTTGCTTGGGTTTTCTGAAAGGCGCGCTGCAACCACGCACCCCGAAGAACCGCCGCCTACAACAATGTAATCAAATTCAGTCATTGGCTGCCAAATCTCCTAGCGGATCACGGTTTGAACAGTGGTGAATTCTTTCAAACCCTCTTCGCCAAATTCAATGCCAAAGCCAGATTGCTTCACGCCCCCAAAGGGCGCGTTTGGTTGAATGGCGCCATGTTTGTTGATCCAGACCGTGCCGCATTCCAACTTGCTGGCAATGGCTTGAGCTTTAATAATATCTTTGCTCCACACCGAGCCGCCCAAACCTGCGGAATTGTCATTAGCTTTGGCAATTGCTTCTTCAACCGTTTTAAACCGAATGATGGGGAGTGCCGGACCGAACTGTTCATCGTCCACCAGTTTAAAGCCATTATCGACATCAGCCACCAAGGTGATGGGATAGAAATAACCCGTGCCGCCAGAAGGCTTGCCACCAAGAAGAATCTTTCCGCCTTTTTTCTTGGCATCATCAACGAGTGATTTGACTTTCTTGAGCTGCATCTCATTTTGAATGGGACCAAGTGCAGAAGCTGGATCAAGCCCATCGCCCACGGGTATGTTTTTGCTATATGCCACCAAGGCATCGCAGACGGCATCATAAATATCGTCGTGCACATAAAGCCGTTTCAATGCAGCACAAGTTTGGCCATTGTTGATGAAGGCGCCCCAGAACAGGCCTTCAGCAATTGCTTTTGGATCAGCATCAGCGAGCACGATACCTGCATCATTGCCGCCAAGTTCAAGGGTGAGCCGTTTCAATGTGGCCGATGCACCTTCCATGATTTTGCGCCCGGTGGCGGTTGACCCGGTAAAGGTGATCTTGGCAACGTCTGGATGTGTGGTGAGTGTTGCCGCAGCAGCATTGTCGCAGGTGATGCAATTGACCACGCCGGGGGGCAGAACTTCATTCATCAACTCTACCATACGCAATGTGCTGAGCGGTGTATTCGGCGATGGCTTAATGACCACAGTGTTGCCTGCGCGAATGGCGGGAATGATGTGCCAGCACGCAATCATCACAGGCCAATTCCACGGTGTCACCGACACAACAATGCCAATGGCTTTGCGGTGCAACTCAACCCGTCCTTCAGGTGAATCTTGCAAGAGCTCAAACGGCAATTTCAACCCAGCAGTATAGCGCGTCCACGCGAGTGCGCCACCCAATTCAAACCGCGAACCAAGACCACCCAAGGGCTTTCCTTGTTCTTTGGTTAGCAGGGTTGCCAACTCCTCAGCATGCTCTTCAATCTTGTCTGCTACTGCAAAGCAAGCGGCAGAGCGATCAGTGTCGGCCACGTCTTTCCACGTTGCGAAGGCTTTCTTTGCGGCAGCCACAGCGGTTTCAATATGCTTGGCTGTCGCCAGCGGCATCTTACCGACAAGTGTTCCTGTTGACGGATTCATCACTGCAAGCGTCGATTTGGTGCTCACAGGTTTTCCATCAATAAACATTGCAAAGATCGGCTTTGGCTCCGCCTTCATTCCATTCCTCCCAATCGTTTCTGAACTCTATGGGTTCAGTTACTCGGGATGAGCTTGAAACTAATCAGCCAACAAGTCTTGGACAGTGGCGAAGCGGAAATTGGAAAAAAACGCAGACCCTAATTTTTGTCGCGGTTCAAGCAATCTTTAGGCGTGCAGTGAAAAACCTCACGGAAACAACGGTTAAAATATGAAATATCGTTGAAACCCGCTGAGTAAGCAACATCAGCGATATTCGGTTTGGCGCCTTGGGTCGTTTGATGGAGCAATTGGTCGCGCGCTAAATGCAAACGTCGCATACGGATCAGAGAGGTTGGCGTGGTTCCATATTCAGTGAAGTCATCTTGCAATGTGCGAAGGGAGATGCCCAATTTTTCAGCCAACCACCGGGGTGTAAGATGCTCATCTGTCAAATGCCGATCAATGAGAATTTGGACAATTTCTAAGCGGCCACCTGACGTTTCAGTTTTTGGCAATATGTCGATTTCTTCTTGGGTTGCAAAAGCTTGCCGCGTTGCATCAAACAAAAGCTGTTGCAGATGCGGCGCCCGCTTATCGGTTGCATCAACTTCTATAAGCTTGGCCACGAGCGACCCCAGCATAACAGACATTGGGTCAGCCGAGGGCAGACACCGCGAAATATCAAGCGCCTGGGTTGCTTTGGAAAACAACAACTGGCGCGGCAAATGCACGGAAATGTGGTTTGAATAACGCCCGCCAAAATGGAACACGGAAGGTTTAGACGAGTCAACAAGTGCGCAATCGCCCGGCGCAATCACCGCCCTTTGGCCGCGCTGTTCAATGCCGCAGGTTCCTTCAAGCTGAATCAAGAGAAATAGATTTTCGCCAAAATCACGGCGGATGTCTTCGCTCTCGCGACGCACTTGGCCTAAGTCATTTGCTATATGCGCAACTTCAATGCCTGCGGCATGCAAAATTCCAACATGGCCAGTGACCACTGTGTTGTGCGCAAACTGTTGCGGTTGATACCGGCCACAAACCGATTGTAATCGGCTGGTCCAATCATCAAAGGCCAGTTGCGAGCGATGCGAGGCCGCATATTTTGTGAGAGTGGCAACTTCCATATCTCTTTCCCAAGAGTTTGACGCCGGGTGTGATCAATATCTCACAGCGACCAATTGAGCATGCACAATTTTATTTCGCTTGCCAATCCATATAAAATATATGGATTTGAGCAAAAAGCATTATGGTCGATCGGGATTTAAAACGTCTCTGGGTGATTGGTGGAGCCAGGCGGAATCGAACCGCCGACCTCTTGCATGCCATGCAAGCGCTCTACCAACTGAGCTATGACCCCATTGCTGCTATATGCAGGCTTTAATTTGGGCGGAACCTAGTGTGGCTCCGCCCAAGTATCAAGTATTTTATTGTTCTTCGTCTTCTTCTTTGCCGCCGCCTTCAACGAGATCATCCATGTTGCCATCGTCTTCTTCTTCAACGAGGAATGTATCATCTTCATCATCATCGTTTGTATCTGCAGCGTCTTCACCCAGATCTACATCTTCGATGCCGGCGGTTTCGTCATCGGCCTTTTCTTCGGCTTCGGCTTCATCCAAGCTGATCAATTCGACTTCGCCTGATTCAGCATCATCACCCGCATCAGCATCATGGGGCTTTGGTGCTGGTTGTGGCACAGCACCCGGATAATCAGCCTTAGATGGCAAAATGGACATGGCCACAAAGCTTGTGGCGCAGACCGGGCAGGTGATCGGGTCTTTTAACAGGTCGTAAAAACGCGTTGCACAGTTTGGGCAGGTGCGTTTTGTTCCAAGCTCAGCTTTAACCAAGGGGTTATCCTTTCAGGGGAATAATGTGATTGGGGCGGCTCATGCCACGGCTGTGCAGGAATGTCAAAAGGGGAGTTTATCCCAGTTTTTGGTGACAGGTTTTTTTAAACCGTGTATCGAACCGCCATGACCCATATATCAGCAAACCCCACTCCACTCATTTCGCGCAAAGCTTCAGGTCTTAAGGGCCAAATTAAAGTGCCGGGCGATAAATCAATGTCGCATCGCTCGCTGATGTTTGGGGCCATTGCCACGGGGCAGACTCGTATTTCTGGGTTGCTGGAAGCCGAAGATGTTGTGAACACCGCCAAAGCCATGGCGGCCCTTGGCGCCAAAACCACCAAGCTGCCAACGGGTGAGTGGCTGGTGGACGGCGTTGGCATTGGCGGGCTGACGTCTCCTCAAGGTGATTTGGATTTTGGCAATTCTGGCACGGGGGTCAGGCTTGCTATGGGTTTGATGGCTTCAACAAAACTCAGCGCACGGTGCGTGGGGGACGCAAGTTTATCAGGCCGCCCGATGGGGCGCGTTACCAACCCGCTGGCTCAATTCGGGACCACATTTGAAGTCTCCGAAGGCAATAGACTTCCGCTCATTATTCATGGCAATGCCGATGCTAGGCCAATCACTTATACTTTGCCCATGGCTTCGGCGCAGGTGAAATCTGCTGTGCTGCTGGCTGGTATTAATACTGCTGGTGTGACCACCGTGATTGAGCCTGTGGCCACGCGCGACCATACAGAGAAAATGCTCACGGGCTTTGGTGCCATGCTTACTGTTGCAGTGATTGATGGTGCGCGGCATATTTCAATTGAAGGCAAGCATGAACTGAAAGCGCAAGATTTGGCTGTGCCGGGAGATCCATCCTCGGCGGCGTTTCCCATGGTGGCAGCGCTGATCACTGAAGGCTCAGACATTGTCATTGAAAACATTATGCTGAACCCCACGCGCACCGGCCTCATCACCACGCTCATTGAAATGGGAGGCAACATTAAAATTGAAAATCGCCGCAATGCGGGTGGCGAAGAAGTGGGTGATTTGCATGTGAAGCATTCGCAGCTCAAGGGCATTCGCGTGCCTGAATCTCGCGCACCTTCAATGATTGACGAATACCCTATCCTATCTGTCGCGGCAGCCTTTGCTGAAGGCACCACACGCATGGAAGGCTTGGAAGAATTGCGCGTGAAAGAAAGCGACCGCCTTGCCGCAGTGGAAGCGGGCTTACAAGCCAATGGCGTTATGACCACGTCTGGCCGCGATTGGTTGGAAGTTTCGGGTGGTGGTGCACCTGGTGGTGGCAAGGTTGTAACGCACATGGATCACCGCATTGCCATGTCATTTTTGGTGATGGGGCTGGCGTCTCGCATTCATGTTTCTATTGATGACAGCGCTTTTATTGCCACCAGCTTTCCGGGCTTTACAGAATTGCTGAACGGCATGGGCGCGCGGATTGCGCCTGCTCCATGAACTTCGCACAATGATCATCGCCATAGATGGGCCATCGGCTGCAGGCAAGGGAACCTTGGCACGCGGTGTGGCCAAACATTTAGGCTATCACTTTTTAGATACGGGTTCGCTTTACCGCATGGTGGGGTTAATCGTTTTGCGTGGGATGGCTGATCCTATGGCGGCGGCGCGGAATTTAAATCCCGCTAACTTTAATGATGCCGAATTGCGTGATGAAAAAGTGGCACAGGCTGCTTCAAAAGTTGCAGCCGTTCCCGAAGTACGCGCCGCATTGATGGATTTTCAACGCAGCTTTGCCCAGAAAAAACCCGGAGCCGTTTTAGATGGCCGCGACATTGGCACGGTGATTTGCCCCAAGGCCGATTTTAAATTTTATGTGACCGCATCAGTTCAAGCGCGGGCGGAACGGCGCTTTAAGGAACTGGAAGTTTCAGGTGTTACACTTGAAGAGATTACGGAAGATGTGAAATCCCGTGATGAGCGCGATGCCAAACAAAGCCAGCCCGCCGAAGATGCCATTTTGATAGATACCAGTGAGTTGACAGCGGAAGAATGTTTACACGAAGTTATTAAGGTGATTGAAGAGATAAATTAAACGGCCTTCACAATTCTAATTCAGATTGATTTTCGACATCAAGCCTGATCACTCCAAGCAATTGCCAAGTTTGAGGGCGTTTAGCCATATTGCCAATTGCGAATACCATGCCGCGTTTTGGATAGTCCTCATTGAAAACATGGTCCATCCATTCAAGAGCTCTTTTCTCATTTGAACGGCTTCTTTCAAGAAAGAACATTGCGTGAGCCTCCCAATCACCATTTTGGTATTTGTGTATTCCGCTGTCGTCTTCAAACTGAAATCTGAAATCGTATGGGGATGGTTCCAGCTCTGCCAGTTTCTTATCAAAAAACGAATCCTGACGAGCCGCATTATCATAGGATTCCCGTTCTTCGGCAACTTCAACTTCGCTTTTGCGCTTTACAATAAACTTTGTGTTCCGTGGTCGAATCAGGGCGAGAGATTGCCCAAGTCTGCTGGCTTCAAGTGCTGATCCAACTATGAGTTTGTTGAAAAATCTGGCGCGATCTTTAATCGGAAACTCACCTTCAACTTTTACAGATTCTTCGTGGACGTGACAGCTTTCTACGCGGGTGTCACGCGTTGGAGGTCTGTAATCAAAACTGACCCACTGCCAACGTTTGAAACTTTGATCCCCATGTAGATGCCTAAACCTTACGGGATAGAGACGTTTCCACTTGCCGTCTTGAGTTACACCTGCACAGCAAACAGTCTCACCGTACTGCTTACTAGGCTGCGGCAGCGCTTTCACGAGAATTATAACGCGCGAGCTTTGTTTTGAAATCGACATAGCGAGTTGGACTATCACCATAGAGATCGAGTATTTCAATTTCGTCCGAAGCTAACTTTTTAGATACGATCGAACGATGGCAAACCTTAGGGTCACGTTCGAAACAAAGCAAGCATGTGACGTTTTCCTTCACAGTCCCCGCCAACTCATTAAATGCGACTTTTGCTTCAGTCGTTGCAAGATGAGAATTATAGATTTTTCGAAATTGATCGTACTTTCCAGCACGAGCTGCTTCACGCCCAGCTTTTGGGTCGCCTAGTCCAACAAAATGAAGGTACTCAATACCTTCTTCAGCAAGTCTGTTTCTAAGCGCGGTTTTTGAAAACCCTTTTTTGCGAGAAAGTGCAACGGCTCTAACATCGGCAAGGACTTTAACGCCGACAATCTTGAGCGTTTCAATAAACCGCTCAATATCCGTGCCTTCATAACCAATAGTAAAAACCATATTCATTTAGCTTGTCTCCCTGCAAATCAGTTAATGACAGGTTAACAAATTCACAATGTGGCATACTTGACATTACACATAATGAAAATGGCATCAGACTTTCGCCAGATGCCATTTCCCACATAGATGGGGCCTGCCGTATTAACCCCATAAATCGCTCCCGTTACTCGCTTCGTCTGCGCGGTGCCACGGCAGGCAGAATTTCACCGTGTCGCTATGTTGGTGGGAATTCTACATTACTTCCTGTGGCTGTCTAGGTGGGTGC
>JAYUPT010000247.1:0-2761 GCA_043759965.1 Aestuariivirga sp.
CAATTCTGGCAAAATATGCAATTGAAGTTCCAGCTTCTGTTACACGCCATTTGGCCGACGCCAAAGATGAAACTCCAAAACAACTTACCAACATCGAAGCGCATTGCATTGCCTCACCGCAAAAATCTTTAGAGGCTGCTGCCAGCATCGCCGCAGCCGCAGGTTATGCGCCGATTATATTAGGCGATGCCATTGAAGGCGAAGCCCGCGATGTTGGCATTGTCATGGCGGGCATTGCTTTGCAGGCCCAGCGCTTTGGCCAACCCATCAAGCCACCTTGCGCTATAATCTCAGGCGGAGAAACGACTGTCACGGTGCAAGGCACTGGAGCCGGAGGCCGCAATGTGGAATATCTTTTGTCGCTCGCTTTAAAACTCAACGGCACAGAAAACATCCACGCTCTCGCAGGCGATACCGATGGCATTGATGGCGCGCGCGAAGTGGCGGGAGCCATCATCACGCCTTCAACCTTGGCAAGAGCAAGAGCCATAGGCATAGACCCATGGGCTTCGCTCAGTAACAATGATGGCCACGGATTTTTTGAAAGCTTAGGTGATCAAGTGATCACCGGACCAACGCTCACCAATGTGAATGACTTCCGCGTAATCTTGGTGGATTGAACTATTTGCTTTCAGTAAATTTAACACGCGCAATTTTATAAGCATCAAGAATAGAGATTCCATAAATAAAAATTCCGCCCACATGCCGGCCAAAAAAGCTCATATGTTCTGGCATAACTTTAAAACTCGCCCATCCCAAAATGACAGTGAAAAATAAAAATGTAAGGCCCCGCTGCGCTTGCCCCAAAATAACATGGCCAGCACCGGGTAAAATCACTGCAGCGAGAAGAACAAGATATGGATTTTTAGGTTTGTCAGACATTTTTTTCCAGTGTTGCATTGAGTTTCAGAAGCACAGCCAAACAGTGCGTCAGCAATTTAGGGTCAATTGAAGTCTCGCCAAAATTTGCTTCGCGGAAAACACCATACCTTAATCTGTCCACTTCTGCCACCTGCACCACAATCCGCAATCCCTTCGCAGATATAAGCAGCTCTTTGCCAGAACCTTGCTCAAACAATTCAAGATAAGGTCTTAGAATTTCAGATGGTGGGCAAGTGGTTTGATCGTCAGTGCGAAGGATGGCGTGGGGTGGAAAACCAACAGGCGTTTTTAAGGTGTCTGGCAAGAAATCAAAATTAGAAAAACTGCTGGGCCCAGCAGGTCGCATCATTAAATTTAGTGTAGCCTTAACAGGTTGTGGCCGAGGCAGCGTCACAAGCAGCCACAAGCTTGGAAGTTTGCGCGTGGCAAGAGTGTCAACAACGGCTTTAAGTTGAAAAAAGTGGCCAGCATAAGTTCCAGTCAGCATCCAAGTGCCAAAGGCTTCGCCCGGTTCAAGTTTCACTTCATTGAAAAGACCTTGCACGTCAGCAAATAATTTTTGTGGTTGTGCAGCAATTTTTTGTTCAGCACCTCGCCATTGCCGCCATAGCAATATCAAAAGCCCCAACCCAATAATAATTGCAATGATCTGCTGCATCCCTCGCCCTTAATAAAACTGGCCCGCAAAATCAGCGGGCCAATTTATTTTCAACTAAGCTCAATAGCCTTTTGGTTTTGGCCACGGCATGGTGAATTGATCACCACGCTTCACATATTGGTAGCGATAGAAATGGAACCACAGCGAAACGATGAGATAGAACACCACCATCGCGGTCAACTGCGCGCCATAACCTAAGAAGATCGCAAAATAGGTGACAACGCAAAGCAGGAACAAAACGATGGCTGGCAACGGATGGAATGGATGCGTATATCCACGGCGGATAGTTCCCAGCGGCCATTTGTTGCGGAACATGATAATGTTAACGCTCATAAACGTGTAGTGCAACACACCCGAAAGAATGGAAAAGGTAATCGCTTGGCCCAAGTTTGAGATAAATGCAAAGGCCAACGCAATTGGCACCAGAAACACAATAGACCGATAAGGTGTGCGATATTTTGGATGCACAGCGGAGAACCATGTTGGCAAGTAACGGTCACGGCCCAGCGAGAACCACGCGCGTGCCGCATCATTGATGCAGCCATTGGCCGAAGCCACAGCAGCAAGAATGGTGGCAATGAACATCATGGTTTCTAAAGTTTTGCTGCCAGTCAATTTGCCAGCATCAAGCAATGGATAATAAGTGAAACCAAGATATTGCCATGGCATCAGCGAAGCGCAGATATACCATGTGAGCGAGGCGCCGATCAAAAGCGTAATCATGCCAGCCATGGTGCCATAAGGCAGCGAGCGCGAAGGCGAGCGCACTTCTTCTGCGGCCTGCGTTGTGCCCTCAATGCCAAGGTAATACCAAATGCCCCAATGGAAAGCCGCAACCACGCCAATCCAACCATAAGGCAAAGCATTTTCTGGTGTCACCATATCGCCAAGTTTCAAAACCGCACCTTGGCTCCAAGGTTGAACTGAGAAGAACAGAATGATGATTGCCAGATAGGCAATTGCGGTGATCACGAAGTTCACATTGAGAGACATAAGCACACCGCGATAATTAAGTGCGGCAAGCACCACAATCACAGTGGCAATAATGCCTTTGTAATGCCAATCGCCAAAGCCTTCGCCGGCATAAGATTTGATCGTATCTGCAATCAATATGGCGTTGGACACCTCAAGCATCGTGTAAGCAAAAACTAAATATAAGGCCACATTGAAAGCCATGAGAGGCCCAACAATATGCTTGGCTTGGGCATATTGACCACCAGC
>JAYUPT010000248.1:0-6969 GCA_043759965.1 Aestuariivirga sp.
GCTGTCAACCGGCACTGGCATTGCGCCCTTCGTATCGCTGATCCGCGATCCTGAAACTTATGAAAAATTTGGTGAACTCATTCTCACCCACACCTGCCGCACCAAAGATGAATTGCAATATGGCTTTGATTCAGTTGCAGCCACTAAGGATGACCCCTTGGTAGGAGAAGAGGCAACAACCCGCTTGAAACATTTTGCTTCCACCACGCGTGAGCACAGCCAGCACAATGGCCGCATTACCACGCTAATTGAGTCAGGCGAATTTTTTACAAGCCTTAACACCACAACTTTTGATCCTGAACACGACCGCATTATGATGTGCGGCTCGATGGGCATGATCAAAAACATCCGCGAAATGCTGGAGCCTAAGGGTTTCACTGAAGGCTCTAACCATCAACCCGGAAACTTCGTAGTTGAGCGGGCGTTTGTGGGTTAAAGCTGAAACAAAGTTTCTGGCACACCCGTTTCGTCGGTATCTAACTCAAACACACTTCCTGACAACGGATATTGCGCATGCGCTTCACCCGAAAGCCCATCGCGCGCTGTGGTGATCAGAAGTTTGTTGCGGTTGAAGGCAACACTTGTCACATGGCCAGATGGCACGGCGATGCGCTGAAGTTTTTCACCCGCGGGTGACAGTTTGAAAATCGAAGCCCCTGCCCATTGTGCCGACCACACATGACCGCTCGCATCAACCGTCAACCCATCTGGCATGCCTTCCTCAATTGTGAATTGTGCAAACACCCGCCGCCCTGAAACGTGCGGGCTATCAGGAGAAATATCATACGCCAATATCTGCCTATTAAAGCTGTCGCTAAAATAAAGCACCTTTCCATCTGGCGAAAAAGCCGGTCCATTGCCAATGGCAAAGCCCACATCTGCCAATGTGCAGCGCCCAGAATTTTCCACACACCACAAAGCCCCGCGCGGCAACTGCTCTTTGTCATGTGAGGTTGCCAACCACAGCCTGCCCCAACGATCAACTTTTAGATCATTGGAAATCACACCCTCACGGTCTTGCTCAGGATTGGCAAAGGGTTCCAGCGTGAGATTGTCGATCCGCAGTGTTGAAATTCCATGAGCATGTGACAACAACAAGATATTTGGCTCTGTGGTCGCAACAAAAGAGCCAATTGGCGCTGGCAGGTCTAAGGAGCGCCGCGTTGCCATTCCCGAAGCAGGATCAAAACTGCAGAGCATGGGATCATAAAGATCAACCCAAAACCAAACCTGCAGCCCTGCATGCCAGAGAGCAGACTCACCCAGCCTATGATCACTTTTAACCAGCAGTTTCATGGCTTCACCATAAGCCAGCCGCAAGTATAACCCAATGCCATACTATTAACTCTTTTAGACCTTACGCTCTTTTGCAGTTAGGAGTAAGCGTAAGCAACTCGAGGTTAAGTATCATAGGAACCAAGTATGGCAAAAGTTGAAACGAATGAACTTGGCGAACGCAGTTATTTGCAGGCCACTTGGTCATTCGCAAAATCGGCCGTATCGCCACAAATGACGCCAACTCTATTCTTCTTAGATTTTTTGGTTCATCCACCAATTATCTTAGCCAGTATCGCTTGGGGGCTCTACACAACAAAATCGCATGAGCTGTGGTTGGCTTTGGCCATGGTGCCGCTGGGGCTTTTGACGTGGACCTTGGTTGAATATTTAGTTCACAGATTTGTGCTGCACAAAGTGCCTGGCCTGCAAGAGATGCACCAAGCCCACCACGATGAAACCCAAGAGCTGATTGGCACGCCAACGCCACTTTCACTGCCAATCCTTTTCTTGGTTGTTCTGTGGCCCATGACTTATGTATTGGGCACCAGCTTGGCGCTGCTGTGGTTTGCCGGATTCTTGATTGGCTTCATCTACTACACATTTGTGCATTACGCTGTGCATCACCTGAGCAGTGGCGGTTGGAGTTTCATGAAAAAATTAAAATTCCAACACAATGTGCATCACCATGGCACCAGCAACCAAAACTTTGGCGTGAGCACGGCTTTGTGGGACCATATATTCCGCACTTACACAAGCACCATGAAGGCTGCCGAGCACTAAAGCTTAGAGCAAATTGCGCGCCGCCAAATTTCGCATCAAATCAGCAATGCCAAAATTCCACGGCTCAGCTTTATCAGTGGGCACAACGCGGTTACTCAGCGTGCCGAGCAGCGGTGTTGAAATTTCAACTATGTCCCCTTGGTGGTGCGTGAAGCCTTTGCCCTTGGCCCCGCGATCATCAATGGGCGCAAACATGGTGCCCAGAAACACCACTAATCCATCAGGATATTGGTGATTTTCGTTGATGGCTTGAGCAACTATATCCGCTGGCGCGCGGCTAATCTCGCTCATGTTCGAATGCCCGCTCATCACAAAACCATCCAAGCCTGTCAACTTCATTGAAAGCTCGGCTTGGCAAATATCTTGATATGAAAAGCCATCATCAAAAAAGCGAATGAAAGGCCCAAGCGAGGTGGACGCATTATTGTCTTTGGCCTTGCCCAATAATAAAGCTGATCTGCCTTCCACATCGCGCAAATTCACATCATTACCAAGCGTAGCACCGACGATTTTGCCCGCCGATGACACCACCAAAACAATTTCGGGTTCAGGATTATTCCACGATGATTTGGGGTGAACGCCCACATCCATGTTGCAGCCCACTGCAGAAAGCACCGGCCCCTTGGTGAAAATCTCAGCATCAGGCCCAATGCCCACTTCAAGATATTGGCTCCACGCCCCTTGCGCCATCAGCGTTTCTTTTAGATCAGCCGCCTGTTTTGAACCAGGCTTGAGCGAGCGCAAATCCCCACCCAACAAATCATTTATTTTGCCGCGAATGGCAGCAGCCGCCGCTGTATCACCCCGGGTTTTTTCTTCAATCACCCGCTCAAGCATAGACACAGCAAACGTAACGCCAGCCGCTTTAATGGCTTGCAAATCAATCGGCGCTAGCAGCCAAGGCTTGCCCGCATCGCGCTTTTTAATGGCCGCATTGGCCAGCACATCCTCCACGCGGCCCACCGCCTTGCCCTCCGCAGCTATCAAAGCCTGCGCCGGATTGGGCATCTCGCACAGATCGCGCATGGTGGGAAAAATCGCCGTGATGTCGATCAGCTTCTCACCATCCACCCGCACCACGCAGGGGCCAAGTTTTGGAATATGAACACGGCCGGCAAGTGTGGCGTTGGAAGGGAACATAATTAACTCCGCAGTGGTTAGGTGGGGCCATCACCATCGCCTAGTGCTAGCTGCATGTAAACAGTGTCAAGCCACTTATCAAACTTGCGACCCACCGCTTTCATGCGCCCCGTTTCCCGAAAACCGAGTGACGCATGAACGGCGATGGAAGAAGGCTCCCCGCCTCCCACCACCGCCAGCATTTGCCGAAATCCAAATTCCTCAGCCCGCTGCACAAGTGCGGCCAACAGCAATTTCCCAACGCCCTGCCCGCGCCTGTTCGCAGCAACATAGATGCTGTTCTCACAAGCATAGCGATAAGCGGCACGATCCCGAAACTGCGTGGCATAAGCATAACCCACAATAGCTGGCCCATCCACCGCCACCACAAACGGCCAGCCCTTTGCGAGAATGTTTTCGATTTTGTGCTGCCAATCCGCAACGGAGGGTGGATCAATCTCAAAAGTAGCCGTGCCATTCAAAACATGAAACGCATAAATGGTAGCAATCGCGTCAGCGTCAGCAACTGTGGCGGCGCGTATTGAAATCATTGTCCATTCCCCTTTCCACCGCTTCTATAGCGGTGCGCAGCAAACCCGCAATGCACTTCCACCCTTCCCCCGTTGGGGGAAGGTGCCCGAAGGGCGGATGAGGGACTTTCCACAAATGAACCCGTTCAAACTTACAAGACAGAACGCGCAGCAAACCCCTCATCAAGGCGATTTAAGATAAATCGCTTAGTCGCTACGCGCCACCTTCCCCCAACGGGGGAAGGATGAAAACTCCGTACGCCGTCATTCCCGCACCCTCTACTCCGTCACTCCTGCACCCTCTACCCGTCATTCCCACACAGCCCAACCCCGTCATTCCCGCGAAGGCGGGAACCTAACTTCTCTTACTCAATTTTCAAAAAAGCTGGACCCCCACCTACGCGGGGGTGACGGGTGGAGGTGAGTTTTTCATAACGAATTTGAAAGCTTGATAATGCTCAGTTCAATTGTGATAGTTGATAGGAAAGATGACAACTTCTTGAGGAACGGACCGATGAGACTGCGACTGATTTACTCTGGTGAACTTAAGGCTAGTCAACAACCAGATCCAAATACCGGACAACCAAAACAAGTCTTTCACAAACACCAAATTCGTAAGGCATTTCACGCACAACTAAAAAAATTCTGGACTCAGGATTCCTTTTTAAGCTCTGCTAGAGCCGTACCCAACTACTATGGCGTAGACACTTCGGTAACCGATTATAAGAAAATTTGGCAACCAGATGAAAACCAGCAGGTACCACTAAACAAAGCTGTAGCAAATAAACACCAAGAGTACGGGTACAAATTTGTGCCACTAGTACGCAAAGATTGGAAATTGCACTGCAAATTACAGATACTTTTATTGCGTCAAGATGGCATCAATTCGGCTGTCAGTGCTGGAGATATAGACAATCGTGTCAAGACGATTATTGACGCGCTTACAAAACCTGCTCATTCCAATCAACTACCAGTCAATGAAATTCCCGTCGAAGGTGAAGACCCGTTCTACTGTCTGCTTGAAGACGACAGGCTTGTTACCTCATTGGAGGTAGAGTCGGATAGTTTGCTTGATTCATGTTATACAAACAATCACGCACACGTAATAATTTCCGCAGAAATTAGACCTCATACTGTTAACATATTCAATCTATCTTTTGCGTCATAAAGTATAGCGTAAGACGAGCGAAATAAACAGCCTCACATCTCCGAAAGCTTCACACCCTTAATCGCGCATGCCGCCTTCACTGTGTTATGCAGCAAACATGCAATCGTCATTGGCCCCACGCCACCCGGCACTGGCGTAATACTTCCTGCCACCTTCTCACAACTCGCAAAATCGCAATCGCCCACCAGTTTGTTTTTGCCATCGCGCTCAATGCGGTTGATGCCTACATCGATCACGCAGGCGCCGGGCTTAATCCAATCGCCTTTCACCATTTCAGGCCGCCCCACAGCAGCAATGACTAGATCTGCTTGTCGTACAATGGCCGGCAAATCACGAGATTTAGAATGCGCTATTGTCACTGTGCAATTTTCCGCCAGCAGCAATTGCGCCACGGGTTTGCCCACAATGTTGGAGCGCCCAATGACCACGGCATTGAGGCCATCGAGTTTGCCGAGCGTGGCTTTCGCCAGCATCACACAGCCCACAGGCGTGCAAGCGGTGAGCGCATCTTGGCCCGTGGAGAGGCGGCCCACGTTCACCACATGAAAGCCATCGACATCTTTGGCGGGATCAATGGTGTTCAGCACCTTGCTCGCATCAATGTGTTTGGGCACCGGCATTTGAACTAATATTCCGTGTACGGATGGATCATTGTTCAGTTTTTGCACCATGGCGAGCAAATCAGCCTCTGATGTGTCCGCTGGCATTTTATGCTCCCACGAATTCATGCCCACTTCCACGGTTTGCTTGGCTTTGTTCGCTACATAAACTTTGGAGGCCGGGTCTTCACCCACCAGCACAACTGCGAGGCCGGGGGTTAAGCCATGGTCCTTTTTCAGCGAAGCCACAGCAAGCGCAATGCGCCCGCGCAAGGCTTCGGCGTATGCTTTTCCATCGATGAGTTTGGCCATAACACGTCCTCCGTATAACAAATTTCCGTCATCCCGACGAAAGTCGGGACCCAGACTTTAGGCAGTCTCACGCGTTGAAAGTCTGGGTCCCGTCTTTCGACGGGATGACAGTTGAATGATTAGTTGTATCAGAACAACCCTTGAATCTGTCCGCCGGCATCCAGCCCAATCACTTCGGCTGATGGCACCTTTGGCAAGCCGGGCATGGTCATCACGTCTCCGCAGATAACCACAATGAATTCCGCGCCCGCAGATAAGCGAATTTCACGAATGGGCACACTGTGGTTCACAGGTGCGCCCTTCAAGTTTGGATCAGTTGAGAATGAATATTGCGTCTTGGCCATACAGATGGGGAACTTGCCGTAACCTGCGGCTTCATAAGCCTTGAATTGATCGCGCACGGATTTATCGGCAATGGCATCATCGGCGCGGTAAATCTCTTTCACAATGGTGCGCACTTTTTCAAACAATGGCATGTCTTCATCATAGATCGGCTTGAATTGCGCGCCGCCCTTATCGGCCAACTCGGCCACATGCTTTGACAATTCCTCAATGCCTTCGCCGCCCTTGGCCCAATGCAAGCACTTGAACGCCTGCACGCCATGGGTTTTGCAATAGTCTTTTACAGCATCAATTTCAGCATCTGTATCAGAGATGAAGTGGTTCACAGCAACGGCGATTGGCACACCAAATTTTTTCACGTTTTCAATGTGGCGGCCCAAGTTCGCAAGGCCCTTCTTCAGCACCTCAACATTCTCAGTCTTTAATTGATCCTTGGCGGCACCGCCATGCATTTTAAGGGCGCGCACTGTGGCCACGATAACCGTGACCGATGGTGAAAGGCCAGCCTTGCGGCATTTAATATCAAAGAATTTTTCAGCGCCTAAATCAGCACCGAAACCAGCTTCTGTCACCACATAATCAGCCAGTTTCAAAGCTGTTTGTGTGGCCATAACCGAGTTGCAACCATGAGCAATATTGGCGAATGGGCCGCCATGCACGAAGGCAGGATTGTTTTCGAGAGTTTGCACCAAGTTCGGCATCAAGGCATCCTTGAGCAATACAGTCATAGCGCCAGGTGCTTTCAAATCCTTGGCGAGAACCGGAGATTTGTCTTTGCGATAAGCCACAACAATCTGACCAATGCGGCGTTCCAAATCGGCAATCGATGTGGAGAGACAAA
>JAYUPT010000249.1:0-6962 GCA_043759965.1 Aestuariivirga sp.
TAATTGTGGCACAAAACTTGCCTAAGCAAAAGGCAAAATGCTCGAAAAATGGGCGATACCGAGTGGGGAAATAAGGCAATGTATAAATTTCGTTTATCCGCCAGTTTTGGCGCAACCATGGCGCTTGCCACTGCCGCGCAAGCGCAAACCGCAACCATAAATTCAGGGGATACAGCTTGGGTTCTCGCAGCAACCTGCTTGGTTTTGCTGATGACAATTCCGGGCCTTGCACTTTTTTATGGTGGTTTGGTGCGCAAGAAAAACGTGCTTTCAACTTTAATGCAAAGTTTTGCCGCTTGCTGTTTGGTGACAATTCTATGGGTGGTCGCAGGTTATTCACTATCGTTCAGCGGGCAGGGCGCTTGGCTTGGCGATACCAATCAGTTTTTCCTCCGTACACTGACGAAAGACTCCGTATCAGGAACCATTCCTGAAACTCTTTTTATGGTTTTCCAAATGAGCTTCGCAATTATAACGCCCGCCGTTATTTGTGGCGCATTTGCTGATCGCATGAAATTTTCAGCGTTGCTTTGGTTCCTCGGCGCATGGTTGATGTTGGTCTATGTGCCGGTGGCGCATTGGGTGTGGGGTGGCGGCTTCTTAGCAAAAATGGGTTTCTTAGATTTTGCTGGTGGCACTGTTGTTGAAATCAACTCAGGTGTTGCGGGCCTTGTTGCTGCACTCATGGTGGGAAAGCGCAAGGGCTATCCCACCGAAGCTATGCCTCCGCATAATCTCATCCTCTCAGTCACTGGTGCAGCATTACTTTGGGTTGGCTGGCTTGGATTTAATGGCGGCTCGGCTCTTGCCGCAAATGCGACAGCAGCACTGGCCCTTGCCAACACGCAAATTGCTGGTGCCGCAGCAGCGCTGATGTGGATGGCCATTGAGTGGTTCAAACATAAGCGCCCCAGTGTGCTTGGAATTATATCTGGTGCTGTGGCGGGCCTCGTTGCCATCACACCAGCTTGTGCATATGTTTCGCCAATCGGCGCTGTGGCTATCGGCGCATTGGCAGGATTGTTCTGCTTTTATGGCTCAACCAGCCTCAAACGCAAACTTGGCTATGATGATTCGCTCGATGTGTTCGGCGTTCATGGCGTTGGCGGCATTGTCGGCGTTATAGGAATTGGCGTATTCGGCAGCCAAAGCTGGGGCGGTACTGCGGGTTTATTAGAAGGCAGTGCCACGCAGTTGTTCATCCAAATCCAAGGCGCATTGATTGTTGCGGCCTGGTGCGCCGTTGCCAGCTTTGCTATTCTCTGGGTGATCAAGAATACCATCGGCTTGCGGGTTTCACTTGAAGATGAGGTCAACGGCCTTGATCTTTCGCTGCATGGTGAAGTGGTTCAGTAAGACTTGGCATTCGTCGGTCATGTGGTTAGAACTGCCACATGACCGAACCTTTTTGGAAAACCAAATCCCTTAGCCAAATGAACAAGGCAGAATGGGAAAGCTTATGTGATGGCTGCGGCCGCTGCTGTTTGAACAAGCTTGAAGATGAAGACACGGGTGAGTTTCTTTATACACGGGCCGCTTGTAAATTATTAGATTTAGGAACTTGTCAGTGTACGGATTATATTAACCGTGCCAAAAAAGTTCCAGATTGCGTAACGCTCACGGCAAAGAATGTTCCAGAACTCGGCTGGCTTCCAGAATCCTGCGCCTACCGTAGGTTGGATGAAGGCAAGGGCCTTGCATGGTGGCATCCATTGGTTTCGGGCACTCCAGACACAGTGCGCCAAGCGGGGATCTCCATCGAAAACGAAGCTTACACCGAAGAAGGTATAGGCATCGAAGAGCTGGTGCACCACATTTGGAAATTGCCAAAGGCAAAGCGGAAGAAAGTTTAACGCACCAACTCCGTCTCGACCAAATAGCGTTGTGTTCCTTGTGTGGTGGCATTGAACGGATAGCAGGTGCTCAGCACCAAATGAAATCCTGCAGCGTGGGCGTCAATGCCAGAATTGCGTGCATCAACCACGCGCATTGAGGTTGTACGGTAAGTGAACCGCAACCCATCATCGCGCGTGATGCCAATAAGGTCTCCCAGTTTCACATTCTGCAAAAATGCAAAATGCGTATCGCGATGCGCAGCCATAACCGAGGTGCCGCGCTCGCCCGGTCGCGAAGTTTCATTAAGCAGAGCAGGACCAAAGGCCAGAGCCTCACCCGATGCCCCTTGCAGCACAATCGCATCAGCGCCAATGCGGTCCACGGTGATCCGTGCAACAGGATAAGTGTCGGCCCAGCTCCAAGCTTTTACAGGCTTGCCCGAGATGAGCGATTGCGAGAAAGCACGTTCGAGCAAAACTTGAGCTACTTGGGCTTTGGCGTAAATGTATGTGCTGTTGCCGAAGAGGAGGAGGGAGAGGGAGATAAGGAGTGCAGATATGAATGACCGATAAAGTGCCCCCCACCGCCCTTTGGGCACCTCCCCCAGCAGAGCTGAGGGAGGGTATAAAATTTTGAAATTTACAATGCTGTGGAATCTGCGCTTCCCCAACTTGTTGGGGGAGCTGTCCGAAGGACTGAGGGGGTAACCTAGAAAGCTCATATCGTAGCTACCTTCTTCTGCCTGAGAGCAAGGCCCAAGAGGCCAAGCACCAAAGCCAATAGTGCCAGCAACTCTGCACTTGTTGCAGTCTGCGGCAGGCTCACCTGTTGAGCGGAAGCAACCGTTGCAGGTGTTTGCATCTTGGCGAGTTGCAAGAATTCAGCTTCGGCTTTTTGATCCGTATGCGGAGCAGTTTGATTGGTGCTTTCACCAAACACTGAATCAAATACCCAGCCAGCCGGCAGCATCAGCGGCACATCAGCACGAGTGAGCTTATAACCAGCCGGGCGCTTAGGTGATTTATCAATGGCCACCAAGCTTGTTTGGCTGGAAACCAAGTGATGCTCCAAGGCTACCTTGAGCACGGCTTTATCAGCAGTGGCTTGGTCCATGCTGCCAAGGGTGGATGCCACTTCAATTTCGGCTATGCGACGGCGCGCCCAGAGCTTTGAAATGCCAGTGCCTTTTGCTGCGTTGATCAAAGGCAGGTTAACTTCCCAAGGCGTTTCACCAATTTTCCCAGTGATCTTTAAAACACCACTCAAAGAATTTGAGTCCGCCATTAACATCACAGGTTCACCTTGATAAAGGTCTGGCAAATCATTTGGTGCGATCTGCGCGGTTGAGCCAATCAATTGCGCTTTAAGATCAGTAATCACCGGATTACCAATCTTGCCGAACAGCTCAGTCATGCGGTCCACAACTTGTGTGCCTTCCCCAATCTGCGTGAAGGTGCCACGGCCAAGCTCAGCAGCGCGTGTCATCAAATAAGTATTAGGTGCAGACCCTATGCCCACCATGAACACGCGGGTGCGGCCACGGCCCTTAGCAATAGTATCAAAAAGTTCCTGTTCATTGCTAATTGCACCATCAGTGATGAACACAGTTTGGCGCAGATAATTCTTGTCAGTTGGGTTTTGATCAACCAAGGCAGCGCGCATGGGCGGAATCATTTCTGTGCCGCCTGTGGTTTGCAAGTTTGTAACAAAAGCTTTCGCTTCAGCAATCTTGCCTTCAGTGGCTTGCACGGGTGCGCCGAACAAATTATCCATCGTGTCATCAAAGCGGATAACATTAAACCGATCAGTCGGTTTCAATTGCGCCAATCCAAACAACACACTGTCTTTGGCTTGTGGCATGGAAGCGCCATCCATGGAACCAGAGTTATCAATCACGAATGTAATTTCGCGTGGATGATTTGTAGTGGCTGCAACAAGCGGCGGAGTAACGAACCCCAAAAGATAATCATGGCCATTGATGGTTTCAGTAAACAATCCAGCTAGCGGCGCAGTGCCCGAAGCTGTCCAGGTGAGTTCAAAATCCTTATCTGCAGGCACAATACCACTGAGAGAAATCTCCTTAGCATTGGCACCCTTATCGATCATGTCAACTTTATGATAAGCACTCTTCACCTCACCTAAGGCAAAGCCCGCATCGAGTTTCACTGTAATAGAAACTGGATTTATCGGCACATTGAGGGCAGGGTCCATTTCAGGTGGTGTTGGCGCTTCGGTTTTGGTTGTGCCCAGGCCCTTGGTGCCAAAATCAACTGTCTGCACAATGGTCTGCGGATTGTAACGTCGAGCGACAACCAACGGCAGGCGCAAAGAATATGTGCCCGCACTTTGCGCAATGGTTTGCTGATATTCAATCTGCACCACAACGTTTTCATGCGGGCCAATGTTAGCAACTGAGTTTGTAAACATGTTGGGTCGGTCTTGCTCCAACAATGAAGCAGCCTCGCCATTATTCTTGGCGGCTTCATAAATCACTTTGGCTTCCTGCTTTTCCTTCACCTCACCCACAATCACGCGGGTGCCTGCAACAATTTTCAAACTATCAACGGCAGAATTTTCTGGCAGCGGGAAAACATAAATCCCTTCCACCCAACCATCAGACGGATTGTTGAATTGCTGGGTTACAATGGTGCGTGCGGTGGGGCCTGATATAGTGACAGTGTAATCAGTGGCCACGCGCGGGGCTTCAAGATATTTTCCGGCTTCGGATGATTTCAAAAGCAGGCCACCAGATTGCATATCATTCGGTGTGACCAGATTAGGCATTTTATCAATTGCAAAAGCCGAGCTGATGAAAACAGTTGCAACAGTTACAATGCGGGCAAGTAAATTTGAGCTGCGCTGCAGCGAGATGGCGTTCACGGGTGGTCCTCCAGATTAATGTGTCGTGCCCCGACCAACGAACATTACGGCGAGTTCACAATGCGCCGCCAATGTGAAGAGTTTCAATCTTCAGCACGCATGCGTATTGCCCACGGACATTCTTTGTGGAATTGTACGGTTTTGTGCGGGATTGCGGATATATGAACGACGATGATCTTTCACCTGAAGAAAACCGCGCGATCAGCAGTGTGATCCGCGAGGAACTGGCCAGGCGGCGCCTAACGCGCCAGCATTTGGCTGATAAGGCCAAGATCAGTCTTTCGACAATTGAGAAGGCCCTCTCCGGTCAACGGCCTTTCACTTTAGCAACAGTGGTGCGCATTGAAGAAACCTTGGCACTGCCCTTGCGAAAAGTGAAATCTGCTGCTGCAAATGAAGCTGCTCTCGCACCGCAATCATTAGGGTCATATTCGCAGCCAGCAGTATATTGGCTAGAGGGCGATTATCTCACCTTGCGCGCCTCCTTCAGCGATCCAACAGGTGTCTATGCCTATCTCACCGAAATAAAATGGGACACGGCACTCTCTCATCTGGTCTTCCGCGAGTCCGAACGCATCGATGCGCAGTTCAAACAGGATGGCTCCGTCTCCGTTCCGCATCAATCAGGCTATATCTATTTAGTCACCAATAAAATGGGCCAATATCGTTTGATCATCCTCTCGCGCCCGATGATTTCTGGTGAAATGTATGGCCTCATCACCACGCTGCAATCAGGCCGCGGCACATTGCTCACCCCGGTTTCAACGCCGATTGTTTTGGTGCCAATAAAAACCTTTGGTGAAGCTGTGGCTTTCGGCAAGATTGAACACAGCGCAAAACTTTATGGGCGCTACAAAAAATTACTAGACCGCGCCATTGAAGAGCCGTTTGTATTGATGGTGTAGTGAAGAAGCTCAGCTCTCTTCGCCATGTTTGGGCAAGCGCGACTGATTGGCCATGTGGTTTGTGGGTTTGCGGACCAGCTTGGCAGCTTCCATGACCAGCGGATCAAGGTCATTCTCGTGGGTCTCCAGATATTCAAAAAACTTGGCGCGCATTCTGGGTTCCCAAAAATTGTTGATGTGGGCGGCCAATTCCTTGCTGCCTTCCACTGCACCATAAGGCTTGAAGAAGGATGCCATTTGATTGGCCATGCGCACCATGTCTCGCGTTTCCATATTTAAACTCCGTCAAAAATCATAACGCCTGCTTTTGAAAGCGAAGCTAAGTGAAGGCCCGCTTGCTTGGCCAATTTTAAGGCAAGAGCCGTGGGGGCAGAAACTGTGGCGAGAGCGCCAATACCAACCGCAGCGCATTTCTGCACCAGTTCAAAACTGCACCGCGAAGACATTAACACGAAACCGTTTGGTTTCGTTTGCTCCCGCGCCATGGCCCCAATCAATTTATCCAAAGCATTGTGGCGACCCACATCTTCTCGCGTTAACAGAATTGCTCCGTCCACGGAGCAAAATGCGGCTGCGTGAACCGTGCGGTTAAGTTCATTCATCGGCTGGTGTGCAGGCAAGGCATCGAAAGCCTTGGCGACGGCGTTGGCATTCAGGGCTGGAGCATGGAGCTTACCATCAGGCATCCGAATAGCATCGGCCATTTCTTCAATGCCACAAAGTCCACAACCCACTCGCCCCTCAATGGAGCGCGAAATCATCCGTTCACGGATTAAATGAGTTTCGGAAATTGCGAGATCAACTGAGTAGCCTTCACCTGATGGCATGACCAGAACATTGCTGATGTGCGATGCATGAGCAACCAGACCTTCGGACAAGGCAAAGCCCACAGCAAAGTCTTCTAAGTCAGCAGGTGTGGCCATCATCACAGCGTATGATGTGGAGTTGATGAACAGAGCAACGGGAACTTCTTCGGGGAGGAACCAGGTGGTTCTAATGCCTGCGAGATTTCCAATAACACTTACACTACTCAATTCGTCATTCCCGCGAAGGCGGGAATCTAACGTTGCAACAGGTTCACGCACAACCAAGTTGGATTCCCGCTTTCGCGGGAATGACGGTACATTGATATGGTGGGAAAGTACCAAAACTACTCCGCCGCAACCCGCTTGTTTTCTTCCTCGCGCAACTCCCAATCCTTCTGCCAATCGCTTGGCTGATTGGAAAGTGTAACCTGCACTGCCGTCACTTTATACTCAGGGCAATTCGTTGCCCAATCGGAATATTCAGTGGTGATCACATTGGCACCCGTCACCGGGTGATGGAACGTGGTGTAGATCA
>JAYUPT010000250.1:0-6899 GCA_043759965.1 Aestuariivirga sp.
GCCACCAGTTCTTTGCCTGTGCCGCTTTCGCCGACAATCGTAACAGTGAGATCAGTTTGGGTGAGCCTTGCAATCATGCGGTAAATATCTTGCATGGCAGACGAGCGGCCGATGATTGGTAAGTTTTCAGACTTCTCTGGAATTCTCGCGGTCGGAGATTTCTTGAGTTGTTCAATCGCCCGCGCCACAGTTTGAATGAGCGCGTTAATGTCAAATGGCTTGGGCAGATAGTCATAGGCCCCAAGTTCCGCCGCACGAATAGCCGTCATAATCGTGTTCTGAGCACTCATCACAATAACGGGGAGATTTGGTCGTAATTTTTTAATGCGCGGCAAAACATCAAAGGCATTTTCATCAGGCAACACCACATCGGTCACCACAATATCGCCCTGCCCGTCAGAAACCCAGCGCCAAAGATTTGTAGCCGTTGACGTTGCGCGCACTGAATAGCCAGCGCGTGTCAGTGCCTGCGTCAGCACCGTGCGGATTGCGCTGTCATCATCAACCAAAAGAACCGTTTTAACATTCATAAGTTCAGTCCATTTCTAAAGATTGCGTTGGTACATCGTCGGCTTTTATCAAGGGCAGCAGCACGCGGAAGGTTGAACCACCCTCGCGGGTTTTATACTCGACCACGCCACCATGATCGCGCACGATTTTAGCAACCAAGGCGAGGCCCAAGCCCTTTCCTTGCGGCTTGCTGGTGACGAACGGATCAAATATATGTGGCAGCAATTCATCAGCAATGCCATTGCCAGTGTCGTGCACACACACTTCGAGTGGCAAAGAAACTTTGTCGCTTGTGCCAGCAACAGAAAGTTTCATACCCGGGCGGAATGCTGTTGTGAAAATAACTTCGCGCTGGCCATCACTTTCCAGAACTGCATCAACTGCATTTCGTGCAAGGTTTAAAAACACCTGCACCAATTGATCATGGTTGCCATTCACGGCTGGAAGAGAAGGGTCGTAATCTTCAAGCAACAAAACATCTTCTTCGCCACTAGCCATAATAAGTTGTTTCACACGATCAAGAACAACATGAATGTTAATGGGTTGGCGAACGAGCGGGCGTTCGTCAGAAAACACTTCCATCTGATCGACCAAATCGCGAATGCGGTCAGTCTCATCGCAAATCAACCGCGCCAAGGCGCGGTCTTCATCAGCCAAACCAGGCTCCAGCAATTGTGCGGCACCGCGAATGCCAGACAATGGATTTTTAATTTCATGGGCCAGCATTGAGGCCATGCCTGAAACCGAGCGCGCCGCACCTTGGTGCGATAACTGCATATCAAATTTGTGGGCCATTGACCGGCGCAGCAACATGACCAAAATGAAGCGTGGGTCTTCACTCACCAAAGCTGTTTGCAAATCTACAATGCGTTCGCCTCCCATACGCGGCGTGCCCACAGTGATTTCATATTCATTGACCACGCCTCCAAGCTCACGAACTTGCTCTACGGCATGTAAAGCGGGGCTTGAAAATGGCATAAGGTCGGCAAACTTATGACGCATTAAAACTGTTTTGCTGGTTTGAAAAAAATCTTCACTGGTGCCGTTCACCATGCAAATACGATTTTCTGCGTCCAAAATTATCAGTGGATTTGGCAAAGAATCAAATATCGCGCGAAGGGCTGGAAGAGTTTCACTGCTCATGCGGCCACCATCAGTTGTTGTTCGTAAATTTGTGAGAGGCCCGCCGTTACGCGTGCATTGTCTTTGTCGGTCAGAAGGCTTGAACGCAAAGCCTGCGTTTGCTCTGGCGAAAGATATTGCCGCTCCAATAATCTGGTAATGGCCCAGCCCAAATGCTTCCGAAAAGTGCGGTTGCCAAGCACGTCACCATAAAGTGAAAGCGTTTCATCCTGCTGCGCAAGCAAATAGCTGCATTCCTCAGCAAGACTTGGCGCTGCTTTGCCGGTTCCAGCTTCCAGACCTTCAGCAATCACACCGGGCCACCATGGTCTGCCGTAAGTTGAGCGACCAAGCATCACGCCATCAGCCCCTGAAGCTTTCATCATGGCGCGGGCATCTTCAACTGAATTGCCATCGCCATTGGCGATTAAGGGAATGGAGATAACATCACGCACAGCGCGAATGGCTTTCCAATCGGCCTTGCCGGTATAAAACTGGCAGCGCGTGCGGCCATGCACTGTGATGAGAGCAACACCCGCTTGCTCAGCCCGCCTTGCAAGCTCTGGTGCGTTCAGAGAGTTTTCATCCCAGCCCAATCGCATTTTCAGCGTCACCGGAACTTGCGATGCAGCAACTGTGGCTTCAACCAGCGTGATGGCGTGATCGATATTTCGCATGAGGGCCGAACCCGAAAGCCCACCTGTCACTTGCCGCGCCGGGCAGCCCATATTGATGTCAATTATATCGGCACCCAAGTCTTGTGCCACGCGAGCCCCTTCGCTCATCCACTTTGCTTCGCGGCCAGCAAGCTGCATCACGAAGGGCGAGAGTTTCTTGGCGCCTTTGGCACGGCGCATCATATCGGGGCGTTCGCGCACCAGTTCTTCACTGGCCACCACTTCAGAAACCACCAAACCAGCACCCGCATCATGAGCCACCGCACGGAAAGGCTCATCTGTAACACCAGACATTGGAGCCAAAAACACGCAATTGCGTGTTTTGATGTTTCCGATAGTTATGCTCATTTATTAGGCACACTCTTTCAGGGCTGAATATTTAGGCATGATACGCTGCAATGCAACAACGTCAAGCACAAAGCTCATGTAAAGCATTCTCATTCCAGTATAAATCCTATATGCCAGACGCATGACAGTTGCGGCAGTTATTGTGGCGGGGGGCGTTGGCTTGCGCGCAGGTGGCGGAATGCCCAAGCAATATCAAATCATTGGTGGAAAACCCGTGATTTGGTGGACGCTGAAGGCATTCCTCGACCATCCCCAAATAGCCCATGTACAAGCCGTGGTTGGCGATGGCCACGAAGAACTTTTTGCCGCAGCAACAGCAGGCCTAGTCCTTCCAGCCTTTGTTATTGGTGGAGCATCGCGGCAAGATTCTTGCCGTTTGGGGCTGGAAGCATGCGCCCAATTTTCACCCCTAAAAGTGATGATCCATGATGCGGCACGGCCTTTCGTCTCGTCACAAATGATTAGCAATGTGGTGGCCGAGCTTGACCACGCCGCAGCGGTTATCCCGGGACTGCCCGTGGCTGACACTATGAAATATGCCCCTGGTGGCGTGATCAATAAAACGGTGGACAGGGCTGCCATGTGGTTTGTGCAAACACCTCAAGGTTTTCTGTTCACCGAAATTTTAAGCGCGCATCGTAGTGCTGCAGTTAAAGCAGTGAGCGGGCTTACCGACGATGCGTCGGTTGCTGAATATGCCGGAATGGCCGTGCGCATTATTGCAGGCGATCACGACAATAAAAAACTGACCACCAGTGAGGATATTGAATTGGCCAATGCGGCGCTGAGCCAGAAAATGTTTTCTGATCGACCAGATATCCGCTCAGGCCAAGGCATAGATTTTCACATTTTTACTGGCGGCAAAGCTGTTACACTTTTGGGTGTTGCAATTCCTCACACCCACAAACTTAAAGGCCATTCAGACGCGGATGTGGCCATGCATGCGCTGACGGATGCAATTCTCGGGGCCATCGGCGAAGGTGATATTGGCACGCATTTTCCGCCCAGTGATATGCAGTGGAAAAATGCCGCGTCTTCGATATTTTTAAAAAAAGCCGTGGATCTATTGCAGGCGCGTGGCGGCATTCTGGCAAACGTAGATATTACTATTTTGGCTGAAGTGCCAAAAATTGGCCCGCATATTTCAGCTATGAAAGCTGTGCTCTCTCCCCTGCTCCACATCACTCCTGATCGCATAGCCGTTAAAGCCACCACAACTGAAAAGCTGGGGGCCATTGGCCGCAAAGAAGGCATGGCCGCGTTTGCAACTGCCACTGTAAGATTGCCATTATGAATTTGGCGGAGCAGGTTTATCAAAAATTATCCGCACACGGATTAAAATTAGCAACTGCCGAAAGCTGCACTGGCGGCATGGTTGCTGCAAGCATAACTGACATTGCCGGATCATCGACCATTTTTGATCGCGGATTCGTCACTTATTCTAACGCAGCAAAAACTGACATGCTTTCCGTGCCGACTGATTTGATACTAGAATTTGGAGCGGTAAGTGAAGAAGTAGCCCGTGCCATGGCGCAGGGTGCGCTCAAACATTCCGCAGCCGATATAAGTGTTGCAATAACCGGAATTGCTGGTCCAACTGGCGGTTCCGCAGAGAAGCCCGTCGGACTCGTACATTTTGCTGTGGTCACACGTCAAGCGACCATCGCCAAAGCACAACGCTTCGGCAATTTATCACGCAGCGAAATTCGAGAGCGAGCAACACGTTTCGCATTAGAAATGTTGCTCGCAGCCGAAGTTATGCGCCCCTAAGCACGCAGGCTAAGGCCAAAACAACATAAGCAACTGCCATGAGCCAGACTGCTTGAATTGGCAGACCTGAAATCGTACCCAAGGCTGCCAGTGCCGCAATGATGGCAATGACAACAGTAATGACGAAAACGAGCGTGGTTGGTGGGCTAAGGCGCATAGTGTTTCTCCTCTGATGCAAGATAATCATAACAGGAGTCGTAGAAACACCTTCACGCCAATCTAAGGCTGTGGATAAGCCTCACTCCACTGTAACAGATTTTGCTAAATTTCGCGGCTGGTCCACATCGGTGCCGATAAACACTGCCGCATGATAAGCCAATAGCTGCACAGGAATGGCATACATCAATGGGCTGATGAATGGGTGCGCCACTGGCACGCGAATGTGTTTGAAGGTTTTGTGGGCATTGTCTTTGTGGGAATGATCATCAGTGATCAAAACAATTTTGCCACCGCGCGCTGCCACTTCTTCCATGTTGGAAATGGTTTTTTCATAAAGCTCATCACGCGGTGCAATAACAATCACCGGAACATGCTCGTCCACCAAGGCGATGGGTCCATGCTTCAACTCGCCAGCGGCATAGCCTTCTGCATGAATGTAGGAAATTTCTTTCAGCTTCAAGGCGCCCTCAAGAGCCAGTGGATAATTGATGCCACGGCCTAAAAATAATACATCGCGAGCCTTGGAAATTTCTTTCGCGACCGCTTGAATGTTTTTTTCTTCCTTCAGAATTTCTGTCATGTGGCGCGGCGCTTCAATGAGTGCTGTTACATATTCGCGCTCTAATTCAGGCGATAATGTTCCGCGCAACTTGCCCGCTAGCAATGCAAGGCACGCCAACGCCGCCAATTGGCAGGTGAATGCTTTGGTGGAGGCCACGCCAATTTCTGGTCCTGCATAAGTGCGCAACACCAATTCTGATTCACGCGCAATGGTGGATTCTGGCACGTTAATAATTGCAATTGTGTGTTGGCCTTGTGATTTGCAATAGCGCAGTGCGGCCAAAGTATCCGCCGTTTCGCCAGACTGTGAAATCACAATGGCCACGCCATTCTTGGTCATCGGAGCTTCGCGGTATCTAAACTCAGAGGCGATATCAACTTCGGTTGGCAAACGCGCCACTTTTTCAAACCAATATTTTGCGGCATGGCCCGCATAAGATGCTGTGCCACAGGCTGTGATTGTCAAACGGTCAAGTGTGGCAAAATCAAATGGCAGTGATGCAGGCACCTTCACCGTGCGCGTTGCAAAATCGATATATTCAGCCAGTGTATGACCCACCACTTCAGGCTGCTCTTCAATTTCTTTGGCCATGAAGTGGCGGTGATTGCCCTTATCCACCATCATCGAAGAGGCTTGGCTGAAACTCATCGGGCGCTTGATTGGATTATTATCTTCACCATAAATTTGCATTGAGGTACGCGTCAGCACCACCCAATCACCATCTTCCAAATATGTAATGCGGTTGGTGAAGGGCGAGAGTGCAATGGCATCTGACCCCAAAAACATTTGCCCATCACCATGGCCCACAGCAAGCGGTGGCCCATTGCGAGCCCCCACTAACAAATCATTTTCAGATTTAAACATAATTGCCAATGCAAATGCACCGCGCAGACGGCCAAGAACTCTTTTAACGGCTTCCACAGGAGCAACACCCTTGGCCCGCTCCTGCGCCAGCAAATGCGCCACGACTTCAGTGTCGGTCTGGGTAGCAAACTTATATCCAGCTTCTTCAAGTTCGACCTTTAACTCCTGAAAATTCTCGATAATGCCATTGTGCACAATCACCACATCGCCGGAAATATGCGGATGTGCGTTTGTTTCATTCGGCACACCATGAGTGGCCCAGCGCGTGTGGCCAATGCCGCTATGGCCCTGCAACGGCGCTTCGCGCAAACGATCCTCCAAATTGCGCAATTTACCTGCTGCACGACGGCGCTCAATGCCTCCATTTTCAATGGTGGCCACACCTGCTGAATCATAGCCACGATATTCCAAGCGACGCAGTGCTTCAACAATATCTAACGCAACTGGTTTGGTGCCTAAAATGCCAACAATGCCACACATGTTTTGTCGTCCTTATTTCTTTGCCGCTTTGCGCGCTGCTTTAACTGTTCGATATTTCTTGGCCCATCCGGCCTTAATTTCTTGCGGAGGCCGCGAAAGCGCCAATGCATCTTCTGGCACATCCGCCGTGATCACGCTGCCTGCTGCAATGTTCACACCATTGCCAATTTTAACGGGTGCAATTAGCGAAGTGTTAGAGCCTACAAAAACTTTTTCACCAATTTCAGTGAGGTGTTTTTCATAGCCATCATAATTGCAAGTGATGGTGCCAGCCCCAATGTTGCTGCCCGCCCCCACAATAGCATCACCAATATAAGTGAGGTGATTGGCTTTTGCACCCTTACCAATTTTAGCTTTCTTCACTTCCACGAAGTTTCCAATATGCGCATCTGCGCCAATCTCAGCGC
>JAYUPT010000251.1:0-6856 GCA_043759965.1 Aestuariivirga sp.
GGCATCGAGAGTACAAAACTTTATAACTCCAATTCACTTCCCAGCCCGTCAGTTCTGCGCAATGCTTCTGGCGTCATCGTTGTTGGGCCTTATGCTGAAGGTGGCTTGGAATGGCTTTCAAAAAACAGCAGACACCTCGTTTTTGCTGATTTTTGCCCTGTTTCTGATGAATTTGACAGTGTTCAAAACGATTTGGTCCTGGCCACGTTAAAATTACTCAATGCTTTGACCGAAATGGATTATCGCCGCATCGCTTTTCTGGGTTGGGCTGAAAGCCGTGGTGCCGGGCCCTATGAAGAAGTGCGTTGCCGCACATTTATAGATTGGCAAAAGGAACGTGGAAAATTTGAGCAACGCCTTTGCCTAACAGACCGCAACACAGAGGAATGCGGTTATAATCTCGTGCATCAAGTGATGAAAAGTGGCAAGCGACCAGACGTAATCGTCACTGCCAGTGATAATATGGCTGTTGGTGCTTATCGCGCTTTGCATGAGTTGGAATTGAAAATTGGCGAAGATATTGCCGTGGCAAGTTTTAACGATATTTCCGTCGCACAATTTCTCCATCCGCCACTTTCAACGATTCGCCTTCCCGCCGAAGAAATTGGCGAAGCGGCGGTTGAACTGCTGTTGGAACGCATTGCGGGGCGTGAAATTGGTAAACGCATAACTCTGGCATCAAGAATTATTTGGCGCGGCAGCACGCGAAAACCCCAGCGCGGTAAAATTTCGAAGTAAATATTTACTAAAACTATTGCGCGTTTGTCTTTTTCTGCTTAGTCTCAATTAACAGCTGGAGTGAACCAGGCTGAAAATGGGAGAATAGCATGATGATGAGCGTTCTGAGCCGCCGTAGCGCAATTGGTATTGTTGCTGCCGGATTAAGTTTATTGAGTTTTAGCGCTGCCCAAGCAGCGACCACGATAACAGTTTGGTGCTGGGATAAGAATTTTAACGGCGCCACAATGAAAGAAGCTGGCGACCGTTACACCAAAGCCCACCCAGACGTGACAGTGAACATCGTCGATTTTGCCAAGGCCGATCTTGAGCAAAAGCTTCAAGCCCAATTGGCTTCTGGCACCACCGATGGTCTTCCAGACATTGTTTTAATTGAAGATTACGGTGCACAAAAATATCTGCAATCTTTCACGGCTGCATTTGAGCCACTCTCTGACACGGGTGCCATCGACTACAAAACATTTGCAAATTATAAAGTAGCCCTCGCCACTGTTGGCGACAAAACTTATTCATTGCCATTTGACTCTGGCGTTTCTGGCATGTTCTACCGCTCCGATTATTTGGCCGAAGCTGGCTACAAAAGTGAAGACCTACAAGACATCACATGGGATAAGCTGATTGAAATTGGCAAGGCTGTTGAAGCCAAAACTGGCCATAAGATGCTTGATCTTGATTTGAATGACACGGGTCTTCTGCGGATTATGATGCAATCAGCAGGCAGCTGGTATTTCACAGCCGATGGTAAGCCTGCGATCAAAGATAGTGCAACATTCAAAACCGTACTATCGACCTACGCCAGAATTTTGCAGTCCGGCATTTATAAGCCAGTTTCAGGTTGGGCTGAATATACCGGCGGCTTCACATCAGGTGAAATCGCAGCCGCAATTACCGGCGTGTGGATGACAGGCACGATCAAGGCCAATCCTGATCAAGCCGGAAAATGGGCGATTGCACCAATTCCAAAACTTGATGGCGTAGAAGGTGCAACTCATGCTTCAAACCTCGGTGGTTCAAGCTGGTACGTTCTGTCATCTGCACCTAGCAAGGCAGCTGCCGTAGATTTCTTGGCGCAAGTATGGGGCAAGGATTCTGATTTCTATCAGAAGATTCTTGTGAACCAAGGTGCTCTTGGTTCATTCATGGCAGCCCGTGATGGTGATGCTTATAAAGCCAGCGATGCATTCTTTGGTGGTGCGGCAGTGTGGCAAAACTTCTCCACATGGTTGGGGCAAATCCCTGGCGTAAATTTTGGCGTATTTACCAACGAAGCGGATGCAGCCGTGGCAGCCCAACTCCCTGGTCTTGCAACGGGCGGCTCAGTTGATGATGCAATCGCTGCAATTGATGCGCAGTTAACACAGCAAATGCAATAAGAGTTTGGGGGTGCTAACTTTTTGGCACCCCCACCATTTTCTCTGAAAGCACGCCATGGCAAGAATCCAGACCAAAGATAAAAACCGCTTGACTGGCTGGCTCTTCACCAGCCCTGCGCTGGTGATGCTTGGGCTTTTTCTAATCTACCCAATTTTGTCTTCGCTGTGGATGAGCATGCAAGTTGGCAAGGGTGTGAATTTGAGATTTGGAGGTTTTGCAAATTTCTACCGGCTAACTCAAGATCCCGTTTTCATCCATGCCCTCCTCAACACATTAACGTTTCTCGTCGTTCAAGTGCCAATTATGATCATGCTGGCTTTGCTGCTGGCTGTCACGTTGAATGACAGTAAACTTTGGGGTCGCAGCTTTTTCCGCACCGCAATTTTTCTTCCATGTGTCACATCACTCGTGGCCTATTCGGTTTTATTTAAATCGATGTTTGCTGTTGATGGGGTGGTTAATAGTTTTCTGGAAACATTGCATATAATTTCGTCGCCAATTCCATGGTTGGCAGATCCATTCTGGGCAAAAATTGTGATCATCCTCGCAATCACTTGGCGCTGGACCGGGTATAATATGATTTTTTATCTTGCGGCCTTACAGAACATTGATCCTTCAATTTATGAAGCTGCTCGCATTGATGGTGTTCCAGCTTGGGCGCGTTTTACCAGAATTACATTGCCCGCTTTGAAGCCTGTAATTTTATTCACCACAGTCACTTCAACAATTGGCACGCTCCAGCTTTTTGATGAAGTAAACAATATAGCCACTCTCGGCGGCCCAGCCGATTCCACGCTTACACTCTCACTGTACATCTATTATCTCTCGTTTAGATTCATGCCCAACTTTGGTTATGCAGCCACAGTGTCTTACGTCATTGTAGTGCTGGTGATGATATTGAGTTTCTTGCAATTTCTCGTGGCGCGCGAAAGGAAGTCAACATGAACTTTCGCATAATGCAACGCGGCCTCGTTTATTGTGTGCTCGGAATTGCAGCCTATGTATCGGTCTTTCCATTTTTCTGGATGCTCATCGCCTCCACAAATACTATGGCCGATATTCTGAAAGGTAAATCGACCATAGGCAATGCGCTCTGGATTAACGTGGGCCATCTGGTTGAGCAAGTGAACCTGCTATTGCTGTTTTGGAATTCTTCCAAAATCGCAGTAATTGCCACAATTCTCACACTGATCATTTCTTCCCTTGCTGGCTATGGTTTTGAAATCTTTCGCACCAGAATGAGTGAGCGTGCTTTTGCTGCACTGTTGGCCATGCTCAGCATACCGTTTGCAGCCATTATGATCCCACTATTTATCTCCATGGCTCAATTGCATTTAATCAACACCCACGCCGCAGTGATCATTCCAACAGTTGCTTCAATCTTCATCATTTTCTATTTCCGCCAAGCCACAAAATCGTTCCCCAGTGAATTGCGCGATGCTGCGCGTGTGGACGGCCTAAAAGAATGGCAGATTTTTCTGCACATTTATATGCCCGTGATGCGGTCAACATATGCAGCGGCAACCATCATAGTATTCATGGCCAATTGGAATAATTATCTATGGCCGCTCATTGTGTTGCAAACCAATGAAATGAAAACGTTGACACTTGCCGTGGCCTCACTGGGGTCGGCATATAATCCCGATTATGGCGTGGTCATGGTAGCTACAACTCTGGCAACGCTGCCCACGCTCATCATTTTCTTCACGCTGCAAAAGCAGTTTGTGCAGGGTCTCTTGGGGTCGGTGAAATAGAAGCATGAGTGACGGGTGGATAAGCAATGAGCGGCGTTAAACTACACAATGTGCGAAAATCATATTCCGCCCTTGAGGTGATCAAAGGGGTGAGCCTTGAAATTGAGCCAAAGGAATTTGTGGTTTTTGTTGGACCTTCAGGCTGTGGCAAATCAACATTGCTGCGCATGATTGCAGGCCTTGAAGAAATAACTGCGGGCGAACTTGAAATCGGTGGCCAACGCATGAACGATGTTGACCCTTCAAAGCGTGGCATTGCCATGGTGTTTCAATCTTATGCTCTCTACCCACATATGAGTGTGCGTGAAAACATGGGATTTGCGCTGCGCTTTGCTGGCGTGCCCAAAGCTGAAATTACCAGACAAGTAGATGAAGCCGCCCGCACATTAGAATTAGGTGCATTGATGGATCGCAGACCAAAGGAGCTTTCAGGTGGCCAGCGTCAGCGTGTTGCCATTGGCCGCGCCATTGTGCGCCATCCAGAAGTGTTCCTCTTTGATGAGCCATTATCTAATCTCGATGCCGAGCTTCGTGTGCATATGCGCATTGAATTGGCCAGACTTCACAAAACTCTGGCCGCCACCGTAATTTACGTCACCCATGATCAAGTCGAAGCAATGACCCTTGCTGATAAAATTGTGGTAATGCGTGATGGCTTGATTAGCCAAGTTGGTTCACCGCTAGAAGTCTATGACAATCCCGATAATATGTTTGTTGCAGGTTTTATTGGCTCGCCCAAAGTCAATTTTGTTAAAGGCGTCGTGGAACGCGTTTCAAAATCAAGTGTTGCCGTCAACCTAACAGGTTTTCAAGGCGCAAAGCTTTCCTTTGCTGCCAAAGCCACATCGTTGCCAGTTGGGTCGGAAATTACCGTCGGTTTAAGGCCACAACACTTTAGCGCTGAAGGTGATTTAAAGTTCAAGCTTTCTGTTGAGCTGGTTGAACATCTTGGTGGTGAATCATTTGTTTATGCTGGTAATGGCAGCGGCGAGTTGATCACGGTGGCCACACAAGAGGGCAGGGGTTTGAAAACAGGCCAGAAATTTGAAGCACGATTTAGTTCCGCTAAAGCCTTGCTGTTTGATGCAAATGGCCAGCGTGTAAGATAAAAAGAAAATGGAGAAGTTGATGAGCCGCACGCGTTGGGGAATTTTAGGGCCAGGCAATATTGCACAAAATTTTGCCGATGGATTGGCGCAAGCCAAATCTGGCGTGCTTAGCGCAATTGCCAGCCGTTCCGAAGAGCGCCGCAAAAGCTTTGGCGATCGCAACGGCGTTAAGCCAGAAAGCCGTCACACCACCTACGAAGCATTGATTTCCAATTCCGAAATCGACGCGGTTTACATTTCAATACCCCACCCTTGGCATGCTGAATGGGCCATCAAAGCCATGCGTGCAGGCAAGGCTGTGCTGGTTGAAAAGCCAGCAGGCATGAACGCGGCAGAAGTTGTTGCAGTCACAGAAGTGGCAGAACAATGCGGCATTTTTTTCATGGAAGCCTACATGTATCGCTGCCATCCGCAAATTGCGCGGCTGTTGCAGATCATAGAAACTGGCGAAATTGGAACGGTACAACACATCAAAGCAACATTTGGTTTTTCAGCGTCCTTCAATGCCAACTCTCGCCTTTATGATCGCAACTTGGGCGGTGGTGGTATTTTAGATGTGGGCGGCTACACCACATCATTTGTCAGGTTAATTGCAGGCACAGCACAAGGTTTGCCATGCGCCGAACCTATAACGCTTAAAGGTGTCGGTATAGTTGGTAAAAGTGGAGTGGATGAAGTGGCCCACGCCCTTCTCATATTTGCCAATGGCCTTACAGCAGAAATCGCTTGTTCAGTTGCACGCACCATGGATAACACCGCCATCATCACAGGCAGCAAAGGCACAATCGAACTTACGAACCCTTGGGTGCCAGGCCGCAATGAAGGGCCATCAGATAGCACAATTCTTATTACCAATGCAGGCAAAACCCGCACTGAAGATATTAAAAATCCCAATCAATTATTTTCCTTTGAAGCTGAACTGGCCAGCAGCTCCATCGCCAAGGGTTTGAAACAAGCCCCACACCCTGCCATGAGTTGGGCCGATAGCATTGGCAATAATGCCACGATGGATAAGTGGCGCGCAGAGCTTGGCTATGAAACTTTTACTGAAGACAAGAAATTAAATCGCATCCTACCAAATGTCTTGCCCTCTGGTTTGCCAAAAATTCCCAAAATCAAAATCGCCGATCTTGCAATGCCCATCAGCCAGTTGGTGATCGGCTGTGACAACAAAGACGACATTGCCTCAGGTGCTGTGGTTTGGGATGCGTGGATGGAAGCAGGCGGCAATGCTTTTGACACTGGCTTTGTTTATGGCGGCGGCCACCATGAAAAAGTGCTGGGCAGTTGGATTACCAATCGCGGTGTGGCCAAAGACATCGTCACCATCGTCAAAGGCGCGCACACACCTTATTGCCTGCCACGCGCCATTGAAGCGCAACTTAATATCTCGCTTGAGCGCTTGTGCCTCGATCATGCCCCCATCTATATCATGCACCGCGACAATCCCGCTGTGCCAGTAGGTGAATTTGTTGATGCGCTTAATCGCCTGCAAAAGGCAGGACGCATTGGTGCCTTCGGTGGCTCCAATTGGTCTGTTGCACGAATTAACGAAGCAAATTCTTATGCCGCAGCCAAGGGTTTAAAACCTTTCACCATCCTCAACAATAACTTGTCGCTCGCCGTAATGGAACGCCCCGTGTGGGATGGCTGCATCACCTCAAACAATGCAGAAACTTTAACTTATCTGCGTGAAAGCAATACAACCCATTTAAGCTGGTCATCACAAGCGCGGGGTTATTTCTTGCCAGAGGCTTTGCGCTCGCGCCTCCCAGCCGACACCAGCCCCGAAACTTGTTTCGGCAGTTCCGCCAATTCAGAGCGTCGCACCCGTGCAGAAAAGCTTGCCAAGCAGCACGGTGTTTCGCCCCATAACATTGC
>JAYUPT010000252.1:0-6812 GCA_043759965.1 Aestuariivirga sp.
CAGCGCCAAATTGCCGTGCGCGGATTGTTGATCACTGAAATGTTGCCGGGCACTGCGCCAAAGGCCGAACACTTCCCCCGTCGCAACCGCATCATATCGGGCATGGCGCGGGCTGTGATTGTGGTGGAGGCGGCTCTTCGTTCTGGGTCGCTGATCACGGCACGATATGCTGGCGAACAGGGCCGCGATGTTTATGCTGTGCCGGGTTCTCCGTTGGACCCTCGCGCAGAGGGCACCAACAAGCTGATTAAAGATGGTGCCACCATGCTCACGTCAATTGATGAGTTGCTGGAGTCTTTGAAGCAAATACCAGCGATCACCCGCAGCAGCCTATTTGAACAGGCAACTGACTACACAGCACTTCCACAATCGATTGATGCAAGTGACCGTGAGCATGTTTATAATTTGCTCTCGCCCACTGCAATTGAGACGGATGATATTATCCGAGAGAGCGGCATGGCCGCCGATCAAGTTTTGGCGGTGTTATTGGAATTAGAAATTGCTGGCCGCGCCATGCGTCATGCGGGTGGAAGAGTTTCGGCGCTCTAAATTTAATCCACTTCGTCTTCCGCAACAATCCACTTCTCTTTCAACGCCGCAGCTTTCCATTCATGGAAGGCAGGTATTGCCAACACCGCATTCATATAATGTTGAGTGTCTTCTGCTACTTTAAAGTCAAAGGTTTCAAGCCGCGTAACGACTGGTGCAAACATGGCATCAGCAATGCCGAATTTGCCGAACAAAAACGGCCCGCCCTTGCCGTGTTCCTTGCGGCATTGCCGCCACAGAGCTTCCAACCTTGTTGCATCTCCCAATATGGCGGCATTCATTGGCACGGGTCGCTGTGGGCGGCGGAGATTCATAGGACAAGCTTTGCGCAGGTTTTGGAAACCAGAATGCATTTCTGCGCAAGCTGATCTTGCCAAAGCACGGGCGGCTTTATTCTTGGGCCAGAGATTTCGGTCCGGCCAAGTTTCGGCCAGATATTCCATAATGGCCATGGTGTCCCAAATGGTGAGGCCATTGTGCAGAAGCACAGGCACTCGGCCAGCTTTGGAAATCTTTTTAAGATCACGACTAAAACGAGGCTCACCAAAGCGGATTAGTTTCTCATCGAAGTCGATGTCTGCCATGGCCATCGCCATATAGGGGCGCAGTGACCACGCTGAATAATTTTTATTAGCGATAACCAGTGTAGCTTTTGCCATTTTTTCGATTCCCACTTTCACATTGATTTAGGCAGGTAGCGCCACGTTAGTAAAGCGAGGCCACTCAGACAGATGCCTAAAATGATGAATACAATGCTGACATTGAAGTAAGACAAGGCCACCGCGAACACAATGCCGGGAACAAGTTCAGAACATTCGATGAAAGTTCTATACACAGCCGTCATGCGCTGGCGCTCATTGGGCTTCACGGCCCGCAAATAGGGGATTGCACCTACGCTATCTATTCCCGACGCAAAGAAAGCAGCAACAAGAAGGCTAATAGCGGCAGCATGTGGAGAGTTCACCCCGAATGCTCCAGCGGCACAGGCGGCAACTGAAATCATCATAAAACATAGCGCAATCACGCCGCGCACGCCGATACGCTTTGCGAGGTTGCCAAAGAAAAATGCAGTGAGCAAAAACAATTGGCTGCCGGATAGAATGTAACCGCCCGCCTGTTTTCCCAGTCCGCCTTCAATCATCAAAATTGGCCCAAAGGTAAAAAACGTGGTCCAAAAACAAGAGCGACCAGAAGCAATAGCCCAAGCCAAGCGCAACCTTGGCTGAGCGATAAACCGTGCTACATTTGAGATTGGATTAAAAGGCTGCACCGTGCCCGACGGCAAATTAATTTTATCATGCAGCCGCAAATACCAAAACACTGCCAACACCAATATAGCCGCAGCCATGGCCGCTAACTGTGGAGCAAACGGCCCATAATTTTCATAAAGCCAAACCCCAGAAAAAGGCCCAACCACCCAAGCAAAAGTTGAAAGGGCAAGGCGCGTGGGTTCGCTGCTGGTAAGATCGACTTTACGAATTTGATCAAGAATATAAAGTTGCAATGCCACATTCATAATGGAGGAGCCGCTGTTGCGAAGCAACACGCCTGCCACCTGACCAGGAAGAGTGTAACTTGCCAAAGCCAAACTTCCAGCGATCATGGCAAGGCCGCCTATGGTATAAACCCAGCGCCTGCGCATTTGGGCAAAGAGCAGCGGCATGAACAAGGTGGTGATCAACACGCACAACGAAATGCTGGTGGTGAGCACGCTCACTTTTTGGCTGGAGCCAAGAAGATCATAAGCCTGAATGCTGAGCACACCAGAATTGAAGGAACGCACCAGCGATTCTAGGAGGAACAATAGCCCGAACGTCAATGCTCCAGCTTTGCGGCCTTGCACAGGAATTAAGTCTGATGGATTCATGCTCATCGAGCGATTTAGACGCTGGCCACAGGGATTCTACAATCCCTCACTTGCTATAGCAGACATGCAAGTTAAAAGGCCTGTATGACCCAGCAACCAGATTATCATTCAGAAAAGCAGCGCGTGGCTTTGGTTTCCTTGGCGGCCAGTGCTGGCTTAACCGTGATTAAGTTTGTGGCTGCATTGTTCACGGGGTCACTTGGGCTTTTGTCCGAGGCCATTCACAGCCTTATTGATTTTGCAGCAACCACTTTGACATGGTTTGCGATTAAGTGGTCTGATCAGCCCGCCGATGATGACCACCATTTTGGCCATGCAAAAATTGAAAGTGTTGCAGCATTGCTGGAAACCTTGCTGCTGTTTGTCACAGCTGGTTACATTGCTTACGAAGCAGTAAAGCGGCTTCTAACCGTCCATGCCCCTGTAGATGTGCGCTGGTGGGCAATTGCAATTGTTCTGGTGTCGATTGTTATAGATTACAATAGATCGCAGGCATTGCACAACACTGCGGTTAAAACCTCCAGCGAAGCGTTGGCCGCAGACGCCGCACATTTTCAATCAGATATGTGGAGCTCTGGCGCAGTTTTGTTTGGGTTAATTGGTGTGTGGGCTGGATTTCCTTGGGCCGATTCCGTGGCGGCATTGATTGTGTCGGGCTTTATTGCGGTGATTGGTTATGCACTCGGCAAACGAACCCTTGCCACATTGCTAGATACCGCACCCGAAGGTGTAACTGCCACCATTCGAGAGATAGCTGAAAATGCCAATGGTGTTCTCTCCGTCAACCAAGTGCGTGTAAAGGCATCTGGGCCAGCGTTGTTCATTTCTCTTGGTCTTGATGTTTCAAGAATGGTTTCCGTGGCAGACCTTGTAACCCTTAAAGATACACTGATAGCTTCAATTATTGCAAAATATCCAAACGCAGATCTTATGGTAACGACCAACCCAGTTTCTCTTGATACTGAAACGGCCTTTGAGAAAATTGTTTTAATATCGCAGCAACGTTCCTTGGCTGTGCATCATTTGTTAGTGCAAAACATTGATGGGCGGATGGCTGTGAGTTTTGATTTGGAAGTTGAAGGCAGCAGCAGTTTACAAACAGCACATGACAAAGCAACGGAACTGGAAGATGCAATTCGATCTGGTTTGGGTGGCGATGTTGAGGTTGAAAGCCACATTGAGCCCCTGCCCTTGCGATTGCTGGTTGGGCACGCAGCCGATACCAAAATTACAAATTTAATTGCAAAGCAACTTCACGCCCTTGCCGAAACTGAAAAGCTACTTTCTGATATTCACAATATACGCGTGCGTTTAACGGAGGGCGGATTATTTGTGCACTACCATTGCCGCTTTGCGCCTGATCAAACGATTGACACTGTGCACAGTGTTGTGGACCGTATCGAAAATTCGCTCCAAGCCAAAATTAAGAACATTCACCGCGTTGTTGCCCACGCTGAGCCAATCGGCAATGAGCGCCACACGCTATAGGCGGAATGAAACTGATAATTTACTGACAATTGAAAACAGATTTCTGTCAGCAACAGTTTACTATTCACTAGCAAGAGTGTTTCGCTGAGTCTGTTGCGTTCATCAAACAAGAGCGAGATATTCGTGCAGCCGTGTGTTCCGAGCTTGCTCGATCATTTGCCCGATGATCCTAAGCTTGTGTAAAGCGTTCTGCATTATTTGGGTCCTGGACCAAACTGATTGGTGAGATCAAGGCACGTTGCCCCGCCTCCTCACCCGGTTTTGATCCGGGACCCAAATGCTGTTAGTGTGTGAGTTAGGACAAGGCTATCGACACGGTGACGGACCATGACAACATTTCGCGGCGAAATATGCTCCACTTCATTTTCGGGGCCAGCGTTCTGTTGCTTCAATCTAATTTTGCTTGTGCAGATGATTCTATAAATGATGACGACGACTATGATGAAGAAATTGGCGAAGAAGAGATATCGCCTTCACCCGGTTTCTCAGGTCAAATAGGAACTTCAACCAACAAGTTTTTTCCAAAAAAACCGGCACATAGTAAAGGTCGCGTATTGAATCAAGATGAAGTTAAAGCTGTCATTGCCAGCGGCAATGCTGCCACTTTGCCTTTGCTGTTGGCTTTTCTAAACATCAATTATCCTGGCAAAGTTTTGGATGTGAAATTGCGGGCAGTTGATAATAGTTATGTCTATGAGGTCAAGCTGCTATCCAATGCCATATTCTTGCGAACCGTTACCTTGGATGCAAAAACAATGAAAAAGTTATAGCAGCCATGCGCGTTCTCATTGCTGAAGATGAACCGATTGTAGCCAAGAACATTGCCAATATATTGCGCTCGGCTGGCTATATGCCAGACATCGTTGATGATGGCGAAGAGGCTTGGTACAAAGGCTCCACTGAAGCCTATGCCGCGATTATACTTGATCTCGGCCTGCCGAAACTAGATGGCATCAGCGTGTTGCGCAAATGGCGCGCTGAAGGAATAGTAACACCTGTCGTAGTGCTTTCTGCACGCGGCAGTTGGAGTGAGCGCGTTGAAGGCATTGACAGTGGTGCCGATGATTATTTGCCAAAGCCCTTTCAAATGCAGGAATTACTTGCGCGGTTGCGTGCTGTTTTACGACGCGTTGGTGGGCAGGCCCAATCCGTAATTGATGCAGGCAAGCTGCAAGTTGATTTGCGTTCACGCATGATAACAGTGGAAGGGGTGCTTGCAAATCTAACACCACTGGAATTTCGCTTGGTGCATTATTTAGTGCTGCAAAAAGGCCGCGTGGTTACCCATGGTGAATTATCAGACAGCCTTTATGACCATGACCACGACCGCGATGCCAATGCCATTGAAGCTGTTGTAAGCAGGCTGCGCAGAAAATTAGGCAGCGGGATTATTCAAAATAAACGCGGTTTTGGATATTTCATCGCAGCCATTGAAACGCCATGAACAATTCTGGCTCCCTCAAGCTCCGGCTTGTTTTAGCAGCGGCACTGGGCATTAGTGTTTCACTTTTAATTGCAGGAATGAGTTTTTATATAATCTTCCAGCGTTATGTTGAACGCGCCACAATGACCGAACTTGAAAACCATTTCACCCAACTTGTTGTAAGCATCCATGTAGATGATTTTGGAAGCTTGAAGGCTCGTACATCGCTGAGCGATCCGAGATTCCAAAAGCCCTATGGCGGGCTTTATTGGCAAATCAATGAAGAAGGAAAGCCGCCGCTACGATCACGTTCACTTTTTGATTATAACCTGCCCCTTCCGAACCAGATGCTAAGTGTTGATGCAACAAAAGATTCAGTACACATCATTGAAGGCCCGGAATCTTCAAAGCTCTTTGCACTCGAAAAATCTATCGTGCTTCCCGCCGAACATGACAGTGAACGTAAAATCAACATCACGATGGCCGCGGACCGCAGTGTCATTGATTCTGAAGTCCGAAGCTTCGGCCACGATCTGTTTTTTGGTCTCGCGTTGCTTTATTCAGCATTGTTGAGCGGGTCGCTGTTACAAATCTTTGTGGGCCTGCGCCCGCTGGAAGCTTTGCGAAAAAATATTGAAACAATTCGGATGGGAACCTCACAGAATATTGTGGGCTCGTTTCCAAGTGAAGTTGACCCCCTAGTGTCCGAGGTTAATGCGCTGCTCGGTGCGCGTGAGAGCCAATTGGCCCGTGCCCGCCAACGCGCCAGTAATTTGGCCCATGGCTTAAAAACTCCACTCACTATCATGAGTGCAGTGGCAGACTCTCTTGATTCAACAAAACTCAAAAGAGAAGCCCAAGATATTAGAGATAGCGCTGATCAAATGCGCCAATTGGTTGAACGCGAATTGGCCCGCGCCAGAATGGCAAGTGGTCATTCAGTTCAGCTCACACCACTTGCACCCATTGTAAACCGCATGATGAGCGCCCTTAAAAAGACTGCTGAAAATGACGCCCTCCTCTGGCATTCCACCATTCCCGCCGATGCAACCATGGCCATGGAACCCAATGATCTTTTAGAATGCGTGGGCAACCTTTTGGAAAACGCTCGCAAATGGGCCAAGACGCAAATTTATGTGTCGTGGAATGCAAACGTTTTAATAATTGAAGATGATGGTCCTGGCGTTCCGGAAGATAAGATAGTCTCGATTTTAGAACGTGGCGTAAGGCTTGACGAAACCGTATCAGGATCTGGCCTCGGCCTTGGCATCGTGGCCGAGCTTGTCGAAATTTATGGTCTGGATATTAAGCTTTCACGCTCAAACCTTGGGGGCCTGAGCGTGAGCATTGGTAAAAACTTAAGCTTTAAGAATTGAACGGCCAGCATAAACGGCTTGGCTGCCAAGTTCTTCTTCAATGCGCAGAAGTTGATTATACTTCGCTAACCGATCAGAACGCGCCAGCGAGCCGGTTTTAATCTGACCG
>JAYUPT010000253.1:0-6760 GCA_043759965.1 Aestuariivirga sp.
ACAGCTTTCTTGCTGTTTCTATTGGTCGATATTGGTCGTAAAGGTCTGCCAGCATTTTTTGAACATCGTGCAACGCTTCAAGTTCTGGTTGACCCAACAAAGATTGACGCGGCAAACCCAGCAGCGGGCGATTTCGAGACGTTGGTGAAGGACGCTTTTTTTGCGCAGTTCCCAGAGATAACCTCACGCCCTGAACGCAAACTACTCAGATCATTATTATCGCAAAGTGCGTCCGATGATTTGCGCGCAGCAGTGATCAGCGACCCAACACTTGTTGGGAAAACAATAGCCAGCAAAGTGCTGCTCTCCGATGAAGCAGATCTCTATTTGAAGGGCCACGCGCAAGATGAAACAATTCCAGCGCTTGATAGTTTGCGTGAGAAGAATCTGATTGAAAAACGCATCGCTTGGCGGTTCTTTGAAAATGGCGACTCGCGCGAGCCGGAACTTGCTGGCATTCGCGGTTCACTTTTCGGTTCATTGCTAACTGTGGCCATTGCTTTGGCTTTGGGCCTGCCATTGGGAGTTGCAGCAGCAGTTTATTTAGAACAGTTCGCCCCCAGAAATCGTTGGACAGATATAATCGAAATCAACATCAACAACCTTGCTGCCGTGCCTTCTATTATTTTTGGCTTGCTGGGGCTTGCCATTTTTCTCAACGTGTTTGGTTTGCCGCGTTCAGCACCATTGGTGGGTGGATTAGTGTTGGCACTTTTGGTGCTGCCCACAATTATTATTGCATCGCGTGCGGCTTTGCGTGCTGTGCCTCCGTCCATTAAGGAAGCAGCACTGGGCGTTGGCGCATCGCAACAACAAGCGGTGTTCCACCATGTTTTGCCTCTGGCATTGCCCGGCATTTTAACCGGCGCAATTCTGGGCCTCGCTCGTGCCTTTGGCGAAACAGCGCCACTGTTGATGATCGGCATGGTGGCCTTTATTGCCGATGTGCCACAGGGCTTCACAGATGCAGCAGCCGTATTACCAGTGCAGGTTTATCTTTGGTCAGATTTACCTGAACTCGCTTTCCAATCAAAAACCGCCGCAGCGATCCTTGTTCTCATCGTTGTTCTTTTTGCACTTAACGCCATCGCTATCTATCTCCGCCGCAAGTTTGAGCGTCGGTGGTGAAACAGGATCACACATGGATCAGATAAACCCAAATTCCACACTTAATATCCCGCGCATTATGGTTGGCCGCGATGTGCGCATCTCGGCGCGCAATGTCGATATTTACTATGGTGAAAAACACGCGATTAAATCTCTCTCGGTGGAGATTCCTGATCGTGCAGTTTCAGCCTTCATCGGGCCATCAGGCTGTGGCAAATCCACATTCTTGCGCGCCATCAACCGCATGAATGACACCATTCCTGGCTGCCGCATGACTGGTGATGTGCTCCTCGATAACAAAAGTATCTATGCCAAAGAAGTAGATGTGGTGCAGCTTCGCTCCCATGTGGGCATGGTGTTCCAGAAGCCAAATCCATTTCCAAAATCAATTTTTGAAAACGTGGCTTATGGCCCGCGCATTCATGGCCTTGCAAAAAACAAAACCGATCTTGAAGAAATGGTTGTGGCCAGTTTGAAAAAAGCTGGCTTGTTTGAAGAGGTGAAGGATCGTTTGCATGCTTCTGGCACCGGTCTTTCCGGCGGGCAACAGCAACGCTTGTGCATTGCCCGTGCCATTGCCGTAAACCCTGAAGTGATTTTGATGGATGAGCCATGTTCAGCGCTTGATCCCATTGCCACCGCACGCATTGAAGAATTGATTGATGAGTTGCGCCAAAATTTTTGCATCATCATTGTAACCCATTCGATGCAACAGGCAGCGCGTGTGTCACAACTTACTGCATTTTTCCACTTGGGCACTTTGGTTGAAACAGGTGATACTGATGAAATGTTCACCAGCCCCAAAGATAAACGCACCCAAGATTATATCACTGGCCGTTTCGGTTAATCGCACGACGAGGAAGTTCCCATGCCTGAACACATAGTCAAAGCTTACGACAGCGATCTTACATCCTTAAAAACCATGCTGGCCGAAATGGGCGGCATTGCTGAAGAGCAACTCACCAATGCCATCACCGCCCTTTCAAAGCGTGATGTGGCGTTGGCCGATCAGGTGATTGCGCGTGATGAAAAGCTTGATAGGCTTGAGCGTGAGATTGAAGAAAAAGCCATTCTAACCATTGCCAAGCGTCAGCCCATGGCTTTGGATTTGCGCGAAATTATGGTTGCCATTCGGGTGTCTTCAGATATTGAACGCATTGGTGATCTGGCCAAGAACACAGCTAAACGCACCCATGCCATTTCCGAAGCTTTGCCACGCCGTTTGGCAACGGGGCTTTCACGCATGGGTTCAATGGCGCAAGCGCAACTTAAAAATGTGCTCGATGCTTATGGCTTGAAGGATGACGAGAAGGCCATGAGAGTGTGGCGTGCCGATGAAGATTTAGACGCACTTTACAATTCCATATTCCGTGAACTTCTTACTTATATGATGGAAGACCCGCGCAACATCAGCCTGTGCACGCATCTATTGTTTGGTGCAAAAAACCTTGAACGCATTGGTGATCACACCACTAACATCGCCGAAAACATTCATTATCTCGTGCATGGAAAAACCATCAGTGAAGGCCGTCCCAAAAAGGATGTAACCTCAATGATGACAGCGGACTTAAAATAATCATGAGTGCCTCCATCATCATTATCGAGGATGAAGAGCCAATCCAAATTCTGCTTAAATATAATTTGGAAGCTGAAGGATATCGTGTGCGCTGTTCTGCTTTGGGTGAGGATGTGAGTTTTCTCATCGCCGATGAGCGGCCAAATTTAATTCTGCTTGATTGGATGCTTCCAGGAATTTCTGGCATTGAAGTGTGCCGCCTTCTGCGCGCCAAACCAGAATCGCGCGATATTCCAATCATCATGCTCACGGCGAGAAGCGAAGAAAATGAACGTGTGCGTGGGCTTGCCACAGGTGCAGATGATTATCTGGTAAAACCATTTTCGGTGCCAGAGCTTTTGGCACGCATTAAAACCATTCTTCGCCGGGTAGATCCTGATGTTGTTGCAGATCAGATTGTGGCCGGAGATTTGATCCTTGATCGTAAATCTCGCCGCCTTAGCCGTGGGCCCCGCGACATTAATGTGTCGCCCACGGAGTTTCGGTTGCTTGAACAACTGATGCAAAATCCTGGCCGGGTTTATTCACGCGGGCAATTGCTTGACACTGTTTGGGGCAGAGATTCTTATGTTGATGAGCGCACAGTAGATGTGCATGTGGGCCGCTTGCGCAAATCTCTTTCACGCGGAAGGGAGGTCGATCCCATCCGCACCGTGCGTGCTTCGGGTTATGCATTTGATGAAAGATTTGGCAAGTAATTAGAAAAATGCTTGCAGCATTGGACTGTTTTAATTCCGCTATCGGATTTACGAATTCTAACTTCACTTAACGTGTGAAATAATTCAAAATTGAATTTGGATTTTGACCAAGCGATCAAGAAGTGCTTACCTGTTGCCAATGCCCTTTCAAGGGTTATGCATTCAAGGGAGACAAATATGAAATCCAAAAACTTATTTGCAACAGCACTTCTCATGGGCACCATGCTTGTGGGTGCTGCTGCACAGGCCAAATCATTGGTCTATTGTTCTGAAGGCTCACCCGAAAATTTCACCCCCGCCATGAACACAACCGGCACCAGCTTGGACGCTGCTCGCCCAGTTTTTAATCGCTTGGTGCAATTCACACCTGGCACAACCACTGTGGCTCCGGCTCTTGCTGAAAGTTACGAAATTTCAGCAGATGGTTTGGTCATCACCTTCCATCTGCGCAAGGGTGTTAAGTTCCACTCCGGCGTGAATGGCTTTACCCCAACGCGTGATTTAACTGCCGACGATGTGATCTTCTCATTTGAGCGCCAATGGAAGCCTGAGCATCCTTACGCAAAAGTGTCAGCCGGTGCCTATGATTATTTCAACGACATGGGCATGCCAGATCTTTTGGCCTCAATTGTAAAAGGTGCAGATGACCTCACTGTTGTGATGACATTGAAGGAACCAAACGCTCCAATCATGGCCAACCTCGCTATGGATTTTGCCACTATCCAATCAGCTGAATACGCCGATTTCTTGATGAAGAAGGGCACACCAGAACAGTTTGACCAAATTCCAGTGGGCACAGGGTCATTCCAATATGTTGATTATCAAAAAGATGCGGTAATCCGCTTCAAAGCATTTGAGGGTTGGGCTGGTAAGCCAAAGGTTGATGATTTGATTTATGCCATCACTCCTGATGCCACAGCACGCTATGCCAAAATGAAGGCCAATGAATGCCAGATTATGATTGCTCCAAATCCGGCTGATCTTGCCGACATGGGCGGCAATGCCGACATTCAACTGCTGCAACAAGCTGGTTTGAATGTGGGCTATCTTTCGATGAATGCACTGAAGGCTCCGTTCGATAAAGCTGAGGTGCGTCAAGCCGTTAACATGGCAATCGACAAAGCTGCGATCCTTAAGGAAATCTATCAGGGTGCTGGCCAACCAGCCAAGAACCCGCTGCCTCCTACAATTTGGTCCTATGATGATTCAACGGTGGATTATACTTACGATCCAGTGAAGGCCAAGGAAATGTTGGCTGCTGCTGGGGTTACATCCCTCACCACAGATTTGTGGTGGATGCCTGTGCAACGCCCGTACAATCCAAATGCAAAGCGCATGGCAGAAATGATGCAGGCGGATTTGGCCAAGGTTGGCATCACTGCAAATCTTGTGTCTTACGAGTGGGGTGAATATCGCAAGCGTTTACAAGCTGGTGAACATCAAATGGGCTTGCTCGGTTGGACGGGTGACAATGGTGATCCAGACAATTTCTTGTTCTTGCTCTCCTGCAAAGCCGATGGAACACCAGCTGGCCAAAACATTGCCAAATGGTGCAACACCGATTTTAACGCAAAATTGTTAGAAGCTCGCAAGATCACCGATCAAGCGGCGCGTTCGAAAATCTATGCAGAAATGCAAGCCATCTTCAAGAAAGAAACACCTTGGATGACGATTGCTCATTCCACCGTGTTTGAACCTGTGCGCAAGGAAGTGACTGGCTATAAAGTCAGCCCGCTTGGTGCCCATGAGTTCCAAGACGTTGATGTAGCACAATAAGAATAGTGGCCCTCATCTGAGCGATTTATCTTAAATCGCCCAGGTGAGGGCATTTACATATGATCAAGTATCTTCTCAAACGTGCAGCCCTCACGCTGCCGACGTTTATCGCCCTCATGTTCGTCACCTTCATTATGATCCGCTTGGTTCCAGGCGATCCTATTGAGGTGCGCCGCGGTGAGCGCGGAATTTCGCCTGAACGCTTGGCTGAACTGCGCCATGAAATGGGGCTAGATCAACCAGTTTGGAAGCAGTTCCTCGATTATGTGTGGGCGCTGCTGCACGGCGATTTCGGCACCTCTATTGTTTCAAAAACTCCAATCACCACAGAATTTTTCACACTGTTTCCGGCAACAGTTGAACTCACCATGTGTGCCATGTTATTTGCGGTTATCATCGCAGTGCCAGCCGGCGTTATCGCCGCTGCAAAGCGTGGCAGCATTTATGATCAATCGATGATGGGCATTGCCCTCATCGGCTATTCCATGCCGCTGTTCTGGTGGGGCCTCATGCTCATTCTGCTAATGTCCAACACGCTGCACCTCACGCCTGTTTCTGGCCGCGTTGATCTCATTAAATTTTACTATCAACCCGTCACTGGATTCTTCCTGATTGACTCTTTGCTCTCTGGTCAGAAAGGCGCGTTTATGGACGTGGTGCGCCACCTCATATTACCCACCATTGTGCTCGGCACAATTCCACTTGGTGCCATAGCCCGCATGACGCGCTCAGCAATGCTGGAAGTATTGGAAGAAGATTATGTTCGCACTGCCAGAGCCAAGGGACTTTCCAGTTTCAGGGTGGTTGGTCTGCACGCGCTGCGCAATGCCCTTATTCCGGTTGTAACGATGATTGGCGTGCAGTTGAGCTTTCTGCTGGCCGGGGCCGTTTTAACTGAAAACATTTTCTCTTGGCCGGGCATTGGCAAATGGTTGATCGAGTCAATTTCGCGACGCGATTACCCAGCCTTGCAAGGCGGCATCATGCTTGTGGCATGTCTCGTGATTGTGCTGAATTTTATTATGGATGCGGTCTACGCGCTGATTAACCCGAGGATTGGCCGTGAAAGCTGAGACACAATCCATAAAGCCACCCAGCCCGCTTGTCGCCTTCTGGTACGCTTTTAGCGAAAATCGGGGTGCCGTGTTTGGCGCAGCCGTTGTTTTGCTCGTGGTTATCTGCGCGGTTTTTGCCAATGTTTTGTCACCCTATGATCCCTTGGAACAATTTAGGGATGCCACCAAGCTTCCCCCGGTTTGGGCAACCGGCGGCAAATGGGCCTATCCATTGGGCACCGATCCATTGGGCCGTGATATGCTTTCGCGGCTTCTCTATGGCTCGCGCACATCGTTATTTATTGGTCTATCAATCATGATCGCGTGCAGCTTTGCCGGAACTTGTTTGGCGCTGTTGGCGGCATTTGCGGGTGGCATCGTGGATGTGATCATTATGCGCATCATGGATCTGATACTGGCTATTCCGGGACTGGTTCTTGCCATCTTAATTATCGCTGTCATTGGCCCAAACTTGACCAACACTATCGTTGCGGTCACGATTGTTTATCTGCCGCGCTTTGTCAGGTTGGTGCGGGCCACCGCCATCA
>JAYUPT010000254.1:0-2681 GCA_043759965.1 Aestuariivirga sp.
TTCGGAGCTGCTTTCATAACCCGTTGAAAAAGCAGACTTTCTAGCAAGGTTTCAAAGAAACCTAAGGTTACCCTCGGACAGCGCAACAGTCCCGGAAGAACTTTTCAACCGGGATTTCGGGCTCATAAAGCGGAATGAACCCGTAAAGTCAAGCTTAAGCCGGCAAAACGCCCCTCTCACGCAATCATTCATTTTAACCTCTGAACGTCAACGTTTCGAACTCGCCTTGAAAACAATCAACAGCAGAAGCCCCGCAACGGCATGGCCCACAGCCGTGAACATGATGGCCTTTTGCAATTCCGTGGTTCCCATCATCGCTTGATCGCGCACGGAGAAATTACTCACCATGGCAGCAAAGGTCAAAACAATGAAACAGATGGGGCCTGCAAACAAAGGTGCCGCTGCCACAATGCGCGTCATGATCCAAGCCGATAAAACGCCAAAGCCCAGCATGGTATAAAGTACCACCGATGTAGGAGACCAGCTGCTGAACTCATTCCATAATCGGGTGGCAATATCAATATACTGTTCCATGGCAGTTTTCCCCTCGTCCGCAAGGACATCCAAAACACACGTGTCGAAAACCTACCTGTTGAAACTATATTTTCCGTCCCAGACGGTTTTGCCGCACAAGTTCCAAAACCCGGTTCAACTCACCCCCGGCAATCAGTACCAAAGCAGCCATATAAACAAAGAACATGATGATGAACACCCCCGACAATGAGGCATAGGTGGAAGTAAAACTGTTGAACCGCGTTAGCCAAACTGAAAAGGCCCACGCCATCATCATCCAACACAACACCGTAAACCACACCCCCGGCAACACATGCCGGAAGCTTAAGCGCTTTGCAGGCAAAACCCGGTGCGCCGCATGCACCCCCACCAGCATCAACAACACTGCCAGTGGATAGCGCCATTGTTCGATGTTTGAAAACTGCGCCGGAAAATTGCCGGTCACATCTGTGACAACCCGCACGAAAACCGGATAAACCACCACGAGCAATGAAAGCGCCAGAAGCAAAACCGCACTACCAATGACGCCCAAAATACTCAAGAGATAAAGCTCCCAGCTTTTGCGCGTTTCCGTCACATCATAGGCACGATTCAAACACACCCGCACCGAGTCAACCCCCGCCATCGCACTCCAAATTGTAAGTACCGCCCCTAAGCTTAAAAGATCAACGCGTGGAACTGTGAGGATAGAGCGAATTTCCCGTGCCAGAGGGGCCACCACATTATCGGGCGCCACACTCAGCAAAAGCTGCACCGTATGTTCAACCCATTCTTCACTGCCAATAAATCCGGCGATGGCGGTCAAGAAAATCAAAAACGGAAAAGCTGAAAACATCATGCGAAAAGCAATATTGCCTGCCAATGGAATGGCTTCATCGGCCACCAACCGTTTCATGGTCTCCCACAACAGCTGCAAGGGTGAGATTGAGTTTTCAGAATTGGCTTCAGTCATCATTGAAGACTTAGCAGCACAATTCTGATTTGCAAAAGCCGGTTATGATGAAACCGACTGCTGTTTCAAGCGCGTGATGGTTTCCAGCGCTTTGTCGCGGTGCTTTTGCGTGACATGGTTTTTGACCAAGGTGAAAGCGGTCATCAGCACGGCCAAATCATCCGTAAAGCCCAAACCCAATATGACATCAGGAATCACATCAAAGGGCAAAATGAAATAGGCCAGAGCCCCAAACAAGGTGCCTTTCACTTTAACCGGCGTTTTGGCGTCCGTGGCGCAATACCACGCCGCTAAAATCTCAACAGCAAAAGGAATGCGGGCCAGATTCTGTTGCAGCTTCGGCCAAAAATTCTGCCGCACGTTTTTTTCGTCGAATTTAAGCATCTTGCAAACTCCCTGATCGCTTTAAGTGGGAATTCTAGCCGCAAATTCAAGAGCCGCGTTGCGCCAACCACAAAGCCCCCATCAGCACAATGATCGCAACAAATTGCAACATCACCCGCCAGCGCATGAAGGTTTGCGAGCGGTTGGGAGAACCGCCACGCATCATATTGAAAAGCCCCAAAACCAAAACCAAAGCCACGGCTGCCAGCGCCAGAATGGAAACATAATTCATTTGTCAGAAATCCCGTTCATAAATGCATCCATCCAACTTTGCGGTAAAAGCCGCCGCGCCACTGCCACCAACCAGGTCGGAATGGTCACATAATAATGCGCATGTGGATGTTTACGCTCCAGTGCCAAGATCAGTTTGTCCAAAACAGCCGTTGCGGGAAGCTTAAAGCTTGTATTTCCACCCCGGTCCAACCGCTGACGCTGCCGCTCAAACTCAGACTTGTAGTGAGACTGGCTCAAATCCACATTGCGCTCAAACGCCGCCCGCGCATTGGGCACAAATTGGCTCTCAATGGGACCTGGATTAATGGTGACAACATGAATGCCGGAACCTCTGAGTTCCAAACGCAAGGTATCAGTCAAACCCTCAATTGCAAATTTGGATGCATTATAAGCCCCCCGCCATTTCAAGGCTCCCAAGCCCAAAACCGATGAACATTGCACAATGCGGCCCACCCCGTTTTTACGCAGCATCGGCAAACAGGCTCTGGTCAATTCATGCCAGCCAAAAAAATTGGCGGCAAACTGCTCTTCGAGCACGGCCCGTGTAATGTCTTCAACTGCACCCGGCTGGCCATAAGCACCATTGTTGAAAAGCGCA
>JAYUPT010000255.1:0-2681 GCA_043759965.1 Aestuariivirga sp.
CGGTGCAGATTTTCTGAATTAACCAGAGTGATGAATTCAGGGTTGGCAAGAAAGTATGCCCAATTGAAATTCACAAGTTTGCGTAAGGCTGTCATTGGCTCTTCGGCATCCAAAGCCAAGGAAGCTTCTGCTTCACGAAATGCGCCGTAAGCCTCTTCCAAAACCAGTTGGAACAGTTTTTCTTTGTTGCCAAAATAGTGATACATCATGCGCTTGTTAGATTTTGCCCGTGCAGCAATCACATCAACACGCGCTCCGCCCAAGCCATTTTTAGCAAATTCCACCTTCGCCGCAGCCATAATCCGGCGCTGTGTTTCATCAGGATCCCGAAATTTTTTAGGCGATGTGGTCACGAAATTGTCTCTTGAAATAACTAATTAGTTATTTATGATTAGAACAATTCAATTTCGAAGGCAAGAGCATGTATGATTACATTATCATCGGTGGGGGTTCGGCAGGCTGCGTGATGGCGGCAAGGCTTTCTGAAATGCCAGATGCCAAGGTGCTGCTTCTGGAAGCTGGCCCACGCGACACGGACCCCTATATCCACATGCCAGTTGGTTTTTTCAAAATGACTGGTGGACCGCTCACTTGGGGTTATGAAACAGCCCCCCTAAAACACGCCAATAACCGTGTAACAACTTATCCACAAGCCCGCGTACTCGGTGGCGGCAGTTCCATCAATGCCGAAATTTATACACGCGGCTGCGCTGATGATTATGATGGCTGGGCGGGTGAACTGGGCTGCAAAGGTTGGAGCGCTAAAGATTTGCAACCCTATTTCGTGAAATCTGAAGGCAACAACCGCTTGGGCGGGCCAGACCACGGCATTGATGGCCCGCTTGGTGTTTCTGATAATGGCTCGCCCAACAAAATGTCGCTGGCTTATGTGCAGGGCTGCATGGAAATTGGCATGCCATACAATGCTGATTTTAATTCCGGAAAACAAGAAGGCGCAGGCCTCTATCAAACGACAACTAGGAATGGCAAACGTTGCAGTGCCGCCGTGGGATATTTGAAGCCAGCTTTGAAGCGCAAAAATTTAGAACTCCGCACCAGAATTACAGTGCTGCGCATTGTGATTGAAAAAGGCAAAGCCACCGGCGTTGAGATTATCGAAAACGGCACCACAAAAATTCTGAACGCCTCAAGTGAAATTATCCTCACGGCAGGTGCCATCGGTTCGCCAAAACTGATGATGCTGTCTGGCATTGGGCCGGCCGCGCATTTGCGTGAGCGCGATGTGAAAGTGCTGCATGATCTCGCTGGTGTGGGCCAAAATTTCCACGATCATTTTTCAACTGATGTGGCTTGGATTCTGAATGGCCCACACGCTTATGACAAGTATAAAAAGACCCACTGGATGCTGTGGGCGGGCTTGCAATATGCCATGTTTAAAACAGGGCCTGTAGCTTCAAACATTGTCGAAGCAGGTGCCTTTTGGTGGGGCAACCGCAAAGAAAAGACGCCGGATTTGCAATTTCATTTTGTGGCTGGTGCCGGTATTGAAAAAGCTGGAGACACTTTGCCAGGCGGTAATGGCGCATCGTGCAATTCATATTTCACAAGGCCACGTTCGCGGGGCTCAGTCACCCTGCGCTCGAATAATCCAAAACATGCACCCATCGTCGATCCCAATTCATTTGCCGAGCCTTATGATTTGGAACGCCACATTGAAGCGATAAAAATTAGTCAAGAAGTGGGCCGCAGCAAATCCATGCAACGCTATGTGGCGTTAGAGCATGTGCCTGGCGAAAAATGTAAAACCAAACAAGATTATATAGACCTCTCTCGCGCCACGGCCCGCTCGTCTTATCATCCTGTCGGCACCTGCAAAATGGGTGTGGACAACATGGCGGTGGTGGACCCATCAATGCGTGTGCACGGGCTAGAACGCTTGCGCATTTGTGACTCGTCCACCATGCCGCGTGTGGTTTCGTCCAACACCAATGCACCAACCATTGCCATGGCAGAAAAAGCTGCCGACCTCATTAGAGGAAATCGCTAATGCCCAAAATTGTCTCTGCCGCTGAAGCTGTCAAACACATTGCTGACCATGCAGTTGTTGCGGTCAATTCTTCGTCAGGTTTGGGCTGCCCAGATGCAGTGTTAAAAGCCTTGGGAGAACGATTTAAGCAAGAGCAACATCCACGCGCCCTCACGATGATCCACCCCATTGCGGCGGGCGATTTTTATGGCGTGAAAGGCATTGAACATCTCTCCGTGAACAAGGGTCAAATCGCCAGAACTATTGCAGGTTCTTATCCATCTGGCCCATCATCAGCCGAGCCGCCGAAGATTTGGCAAATGATAACTAACAATGAAATTCCTGCTTATAATGTGCCTTCTGGCATTGTGTTTGATATGTTGCGTGAAGCCGCCGCAAAACGCCCCGGGGTTCTCACCAAAGTTGGTTTGGATACGTTTGTTGATCCCGATCAACAAGGCTGCGCCATGAATGCTTTGGCTGCTGCTGCCCCCATCGTGAAGAAGATAATGTTTGAAGGCGAAGAGCAATTATTTTTCCCCAGTATCGTTCCTCATGTTGGCATCATTCGCGCAACTTCGTCTGATCATCGCGGCAATTTAAGTTTTGAGCAGGAAGGCGCATATTTAGGCGGAATGGAAGTGGCACTGGCCGCGCATAACAATGGTGGCATTGTGATTGCACAAGTAAAACG
>JAYUPT010000256.1:0-2675 GCA_043759965.1 Aestuariivirga sp.
GCAAAGGATTTGCGCCCAGTTGTTGAAAAGCTGATCACATTGGCAAAGCAGGGCACGCTTCATGCGCGCCGCCAAGCCGTTTCGCAAATTCAAGATGAAACTCAAGCCAAGAAATTGTTTGATGTTTTGGCTGCCCGTTACAAAGACCGTCAAGGCGGTTACATCCGCGTTATGAAGGCAGGCTTCCGCCATGGCGACAACGCGCCAGTTGCAGTGATTGAATTTGTTGATCGTGACGTGACAGCCAAGGGCAAAGATTCAGGCCCAGTGATTGTTAAGGACGAACCAGAAGCTGTTGCAGCTTAGGAGTTTCGGAATTGAGATTTTAAGAAAGCAGGCTTCGGCCTGCTTTTTTTGTTTGGAGGCAATTGCACACCCCCAATTGTCATCCCCGCACTTGTTGCGGGGACCCATGCTTAATTCAAGTGCGGTGCTTGTTGGAAGGTGGGTTGCCGGAACAAGTCCGGCAATGACAGTTCAAAAAACTAAGTGGCTGAATCAAACCGTCAACACGTCCTCAACTGCAACAATCTCATGCCCACCATAGCCGTTGAATTTTGTAAGTGTTGAAACCCCGTAAGCGCCCAATGTGCCGAACTCAATATAGTCACCTTCGCGTAAGTCTTCGTTAAGGTCTAACCTATGCGGCAGCACATCAAGCGGATCGCACGTCGGGCCAAAGACTTTCCAGCTTTTTGAAAGTGTTTCCACTTCCTTGCCATCGCGGATGATGCGCATGGGTGGCTTTAATTCGGGCACTTGCATATATTCCATCAGGCCGCCGTAAACACCATCATTGATGAATATGTCGTCGCCATCGGTGCAAACCAATTTCACTTTCGTGAGAAGTGACATGCAATTGGCCACCATGCCTCGGCCCGGTTCGCATTCTAATTTTGGGCGGTTGGTTGGGCTGAAATATTTGTCTGCGGCATCATCAATAATGCGGAAGAACACTTCAGGCTCAGGGGCGGTTGAGAGCATGTAGTTGGCTGGAAAGCCGCCACCCACATTCAACTTGATAACCTTCACTTCGGCTTGCTTTGCAATGCGGGCTGCGGCCTCAATGTGGCGCACATAAACTTGTGGCTCTTTGCTTTGTGAACCGGGGTGGAAGGTGAGCACGCAGTGGTAGCCAAGCGCGTGGGCCTGTTTTAAGAGTTCAACGCAGATATGTTCTGGTGCGCCAAATTTTGTGGAGAAATCATGCGCGGATGAACCTCGATCGCGCGGCAACACAAAGCGCACAGCGATTTCTACTTCGCTGTCTTTACCAACAATGTCTTCGATTTTTTGCAGCTCTTCGCGGCAATCCACCACGAAGCGTTTGCAATTGTAAATGCGATAAGCATCTTCAATTTCGCGGCGGGATTTAACCGGGTTGTGATAATGGAAATGTGCTGCAGGCGAAACGCCACGCACCAATTTCATTTCATGCACCGAAGCAACATCCCATGAATTTATTCCATTGGCCGCCAAAGTACGAATAACTTCGACACTTGGGTTTGACTTCACAGCAAAAGTGACGAGGCCTGGGAAGTTTTTGGTGAACTGAAGTGCGCGTGCGGCCAGAGCCGAGGCGGAAAAACAAAACACTGGTTCATCGGGCTGCAGCAAGGCTGAAACAGCTGCGGCATCGGCGGGGAGGGCATTAACGAGGTTCGGCTTCACGGCTGCAGATGATGACATTGCGTTTCTCCTGATTCTTGTATGCCAAGATGCGCGTAATCAATGTCAGGATAAAGACTGCACTCTGTTGCGAAACACTGCTTGGTTCGTCATAATGACGTTAGAACAGACAAATCGACGAAAGCCATGCTAACCGCCAAAGACGAAGACTTGATAGCACTTTTGAAACTGGATGCACGCGAGCCCGTGGCTTCACTGGCGCGCAAGCTTGGCGTTTCGCGCACAACAGTGCAGGATCGTTTGCGACGCTTGGAAGAACAAGGGATTATTGCGGGATATACGGTGAGGATTTCCAGCGATCAAACCGCGCGGGGCATTTCAGCCATGGTGATGATTTCGGCGGAACCGCGCCGGCAAGTTGATGTGGCAAAGGTGGTGAGCAAAATGATTTCGGTGCAATCGCTCCATACGGTGAGCGGCAAGTTTGATTTGATGGCTTTGGTTAAAACTTCGACATCTGAAGACATGGACAAGATCATTGATCAGATTGGCGTTATCTCTGGCGTTGATGGCATTGAGACGGCGGTCATCTTATCGACAAAAGTTGATCGCAGATGACAAGTATAGTGGAGTGATTTTCATGCGGCTTTTGGTTTTGATTCTGGTTTTTCTTTCGGTTCCGGCCATGGCGGATAATCGCTTTGTGCCGCAGAGCAAGCAAGAGGTTACAATGTCGTTTGCGCCGTTGGTGAAGCGCACAGCGCCAGCCGTGGTGAATGTTTATGCCAAAACCGTGGTGAAACAGCCGCAAGGCAACAGCCCATTTGATGATCCGTTTTTCAAAAAGTTTTTTGGACTTGAAGGCAAAGCTGGCCGTCCGCGAGAGCGCGTGGGCAGTTCGCTTGGTTCTGGCGTGATTGTTGATTCGTCCGGCATCATTGTCACCAATAATCATGTGATTAAAAACGGCACGGATATTCGCGTGGCCTTGGCTGATAAGCGTGAATTTGCTGCAAAGATTTTGCTGGCGGATGAGCGCACAGATT
>JAYUPT010000257.1:0-6684 GCA_043759965.1 Aestuariivirga sp.
ATGGCCATGATTTCGGAAGCAACCGTAATGTCAAAACCAGCTTCACGCGGAAAACCATTGGCCACACCACCGAGCGAGCAGATAACTTCGCGAAGCGCGCGGTCATTCATATCCATCACGCGGCGCCACGCCACACGGCGCGTATCAATTTGCAGTTCATTGCCCCAATAAATGTGATTGTCGATCATTGCCGACAAAAGATTGTGGGCAGATGTGATGGCGTGAAAATCGCCGGTGAAATGCAAGTTAATATCTTCCATCGGAACGATCTGCGCATAACCGCCACCAGCAGCCCCTCCCTTCATGCCGAAGCATGGGCCGAGCGAAGGTTCGCGCAAAGCTACAATGGCTTTTTTGCCGATGCGGTTAAGACCATCACCAAGGCCCACAGTGGTTGTAGTTTTGCCTTCGCCAGCGGGCGTTGGGTTAATCGCCGTCACCAAAATCAACTTGCCATTTGGTTTAGACTTGAGGCTATCAATATAGCTTAAATTCACTTTGGCTTTGGTGTGACCATAAGGAATAAGATCATTTTCTGGAATGCCAAGGCCCTTGCCAATCGCCATAATTGGTTTCATTTTAGCTTCGCGGGCAATTTCGATGTCGCTCTTTACAGTCATTTCCAGATTTCCTCAAGTGATATAATTGTTCTTTATGGGAAACTACACAAAACCAAAATTTTGTCCAGTTGGCGTTAAATAATTTCCGAGCAATAAACTATTTCGCTTGCATACAGACTTTCAATTTCGCCACAGCAACATCCTTTCACGACAATGCACTTCATGGCATTTTATATCATGCTGAAAATTTGGGACGCGCTTTAGATGAAATAAATCAGGCCGCCGGATTGATAACCCGCACGCCAGTTTCTTGAAGTTCAACAAGCACGCGCTTTTTCACGGCTGCGGCTTCTTCGGCATTCACATTCCAAGCGGAAATTTTATGTTTGAAACCATCATAGCCGCCTGCCTTCAACCACAGGCACAAGGCTTCATGTTCGGCCTTAGACGTTTCCTTGGGGCGCTTGGCCGCAAGACGGTGCACTGAATTTTCGGAAACACCTTTCCAAATATGCACGAAGGCAGCGTCATTTTTCTCAACAGTACCAACTGACATGTCGCCCCAAATACCTGCATCTTTTTTGGCCTGCTCTTGCGCCATGCGCTGATTTCTTAAAGCTTCGCCAGTGCTAGGGCGATGGTCAAGTTCGCGTTTCATAATTTTCTTCGCCTCTGTTTATATGCTCTCTCTGCGCCACAAATGCGGAAATAGCGATGTTTAACTTCATTGCTTGGTAATTGGCGGCATTGCTGCTAGGCACAGCCCACAACAGGGGAGCAACAACCATGGCATTCCCGCCAAATTACGGACAAGAACGCAATAACCGAGCGCGCGACAAGCAGCGCAAGGCCATTGAAAAGCAAAATAAGCGCGATGAAAAATCCCAGAACCGCAAGGTTTCGGATGACACCCTTGCGCAAAGCTCTGGCGATCAGCCCGAGCAAAATAAGGACTAATCGCCATGGCGAAAAAGAAACAAAAAGTTGACGACAGCGTCATTCTCTTTGACGTGATCTATGAAGACGGCACAAAATCTTCGCGCCGTCGCGTGGCAGCAGCCGAACTTGACCCCCATGAAACTGATGATGCTTCGGCTATCACCGTTCTCATGACGCAAGACCGCAAGATTGCCGAAATGAGCGGCAACCCCCGCGGGGCCATTAAATCGATTTCGCGTTCGGAATAATTATTCGGCCGGTGCTAATTGCATCGACCGCATAAGCCGCACCTCACGGAACGACACCAGTTTTTCCGCAGCTTCATCCCACAACACCAATTTGATGCAAGCCAAACTTTGCACAAAGGTGAGCCGGCCCACATCTTCAAGCTCTGGATAATCACGCAGAACTTCTGGCAAGCGATAAAACGGAATGCGACTTGAAAGGTGGTGCAGGTGGTGGATGCCAATATTGCCACTGAACCATTTAAACGGCTGCGGCAGATCATAATACGAGCTGCCATTCAGCGCTGCCGTCTCGTGGCTCCAGTCTTGATTGCGTTTCCAATGGGTTTCATCAAATTGGTGCTGCACATAAAACAACCACACACCAATTGCCGCACCAAAAAAAACAATCGGCAAATGCACCATTAAAAATGGCCCAAAGCCCAAGAAGTAACCGCCAACCAAGGCAATCATTAAAAGTCCAAAATTTGTTCCAAGCACACCAAGCCAAGACGAGCGGCCCTGCCTAAAGCTTTCAAAAGGCAACCGTTGTTGAATCATAAAAATGTAAATTGGGCCAATCACAAATAATACGAAGGGATTACGATAAATCCAATATTTCATACGGCCAGCAAAACTGAGTTCCAAATATTCTTCCACCGTCAGCGTAGTGATATCGCCCATACCTCGCCTGTCTAAATTACCAGAACTGGCGTGGTGCATGGCATGGGAATGCCGCCAATAATCATATGGAGTGAGCGTGAGAAGACCAATCACGCGGCCCACCCAATCATTAAGTTTGCGCGATTGAAATAGCGAGTTATGCCCGCAATCATGCTGCAACATAAACATACGCACCAGAAAACCCGCTGCAAGCAACATGGCAGGCAGAGTGAGCCACAAGCTAACAAAATAAAGATTATAGACTAGCGCCCAGGACGCAATGAAAGCAAACAACGTGAGGGCCAATTCAAACCATGATCGCCGATCATTGCCTTGGCGGTATGGGCCCAGTTTTGCGGCCCAAGATTTTGCTGATATGGTCAACCGAGCATTCCTCTAAATCTGTAATGCAGACAGCAAATCACCAAGATTCGCCCCCGCGATAAGGCCCTTTAGCACAGACCAATCCGCATTTAGTCAAGTATTTTCTGACTGGCAACAGAAATGCTTGTAATTGGCGTGCAAAAGGTTTATGTACCTGCAATCGAATTTAGGCCAATCGGCGCGGTACTGCACTTTTGTATAAAAGCGCCCAGGCCATACACCCCTTATCCTTTGTTCGAGTGGTATCGTGAACAATGTTGTTCACGCGCCAATTCACTATTATATCTAACAAGGATTAGTTAAGTTATGCAAAAAGGCACCGTAAAGTGGTTTAACGCGCAAAAAGGCTTCGGCTTCATTCAGCCAGATGCCGGCGGACCAGACGTATTCGTCCACATCAGCGCAGTTGAACGTGCGGGTCTCCGTGGTCTCAACGAAGGCCAGAAGATTGGTTACGAAATCGTCGCTGACAAGCGCACCGGCAAATCATCTGCTGACAGCCTCCAGGCTGTTTAAGCTTTAAGCGTGAAAGTGCAAAAGCCTTCCGGCTTTTGCGCATTATTCACGCTGAACGCACCTAACCTAAAGCGCCGACCACGTATGTACCGGCGGCGCGCCGGGTTGACGTAACCGCATTCTTCAAAAGAGAGTGCGGTTTTGGTTTTTTGGAGTGAGATTTATGACCTTTGCGAAGGTCCAGCGAGGGGCTGGGACGCGCAAACGATGGGCGGCCCTAAGATAGGAACGCCTTAGCCGCGTCAACTTCCGTTCGCCGAAGTTCGTGTCCACCATCATGCCAAACCAACTTAGTTTCGGAGCCTTGCTGCTCAAAATACTGTCCTAGTTTTTCAGACTGAGCAGCAGGGCAAATCGGGTCGCGCTGCCCTGCGGTGATCAATACGCGTTTGCCCGCCAGACCTGATTGATCTGCTGGCACCCACGGAATGAGCGGATGCATCAGCACAGCATCATCAAACAAGGCTGGCTCACTAAACATCACGGATGCCAATATATTAGCCCCATTAGAATAACCAAGCCCAATCACGCGCTTGGTTTTCGTCTGCGCTTTATGGGTGGTAACAAATTCCATCATGGTTTTAGTGCGAAGGGATAAATCAGCCATGTCATAAACGCCCTCGCCCGTGCGTTTAAAAAACCGCAATGCGCCATGCTCAGAAACATCACCACGCACAGAAATGATGTGAGCGGCAGGCAGCAAATCTTGCGCCAGCTCAAAGAACTGGTTCTCATCGCCGCCTGTGCCATGAAAGGTGAAAAACAGGGGTGCGCCCAAAGGTGCTGGCCGTTCAATAAATTTATAAGTGCTCATTTTAAGTTCACCAATCCGGCGTTCTATCACCGCCTACAAACTGCGCACTTTTGGCGGTGTATTCAAACAGCTCAATGCGCGAGCCTGATGGATCAGCCAACCACGATTGCCATGTGTCATCCACACCATACTTCTTGTCCGTGATGTGAACACCTTTGCTGCGAATATGTGCGATGGCATCATCCAAGCTGGCCACTTCAAAACAGAAATGATTGATCTGGTCCGGCTGCGTGAAGGGCGCATCTTTATTGCTAAACACTTCAATATAAGTGCGACCACCAGCGGCAAGATAAAAACCCATACGGCCCGTGGGGCGGTTAAAATCAAAAACTTTTTCCAAGCCCAGCACGCCCACATAAAATTCTTCGGCGGCTTCTAAATCATGCGTCATCACACAAGCATGGGCCAATTGCCTCACTGAAATCATGCTGCCAATTCCTTTTCAATCAATGATAGTTCTACTTGCGAGAATGCCGGAGCCTTCAAAGCGCCCGCGCAATCTTCAATTTGCTCTGGCTTGCTGGCACCAATCAAAGCCGAGGTAATCCACTTCTCACGCAACACCCAAGCAATTGCCATTTGTGCCAATGTTTGCCCGCGAGCGATCGCTATTGCATTAAGCTTTTCAAGCTTTGCAACTGTTGCCACATCAATCGAACTTTCTTTGAGAAAGTGATTGACGGTTGCGCGGCTGCCCGTGGGCACGCCTGCCAAATATTTATTGGTGAGCAACCCTTGCGCCAAGGGCGAGAACACAATGCTGCCCATGCCAGCGCTGTGAGATGCTTCAAAGGCTCCCATTATTTCAGGCTCACGCTGCAACATGGAATAACGTGGTTGATGAATGAGGCAGGGTGTTCCAAGTGCTTTCAAAATCGCCGCAGCTTTTTTAATCTGCTCTGGTGGATAATTTGAAATGCCCACATATAAAGCCCTGCCCGAACGCACGGCAAAATCTAATGCACCCATGGTTTCTTCGAGTGGCGTATCAGGATCAAACCGATGTGAATAAAAAATATCAACATAAGCCAAACCCAAGCGATTTAAGCTTTGGTCTAAACTGGCCAGCATATATTTGCGGCTACCCCATTCGCCATAAGGTCCATCCCACATATGATAGCCCGCTTTTGTCGAAATGATCATTTCATCACGATGGTTTGCAAAATCTTCACGCATTATTTTGCCGAATGCTTCTTCAGCAGAACCAGCAGGTGGACCATAATTATTGGCCAGATCAAAATGCGTGATTCCTAAATCCCACGCCTTTGCACAAAGTGAGAGCTTTAATTCATGGCTATGATCAGCCCCAAAATTATGCCACAGGCCCAGAGAAAGTGCGGGCAGAAGAAGGCCGCTCTGCCCGCACCGATTATACTTCATCACTTCATCAACGCCCGCGCATCTTCCGGACCCAAAGGTGCCGGACGCTTGCAAGTTGATTTCAATTTCACAACCTTATGAGCTGTGCCAGACTCAATCATGGCCGTCATCACTTCAACAACATGGGCGACCAACGAAATATCGCAACGCGCCAACTTCTTTTTGTTGATTGAAGAAGCCATGTCCGCAAGACCGGCGCAGCGATAATTGGCCCAAAGCACATCGGTTTGGCTATTTGCCTGACCCCAGTTATTCTTGCCGAAGGGATGATCCCATGCTGGCAGAGCTTTTGGAATCTGATCACTGCCAGCAACCATCACATCACCACCAAAGAAGTTTGGATCAGGCACAAACATGGCACCGGTCTGGCCATAAATCTCCATGTTCTGATGCTTGTGCGCCCACACATCCCAAGATAATGAAACCGTGACGCAAGCGCCAGACACAAATTCCAACAAGGCATGATAGGTGGTTGGTGTTGTGACTTTCAACTTCTCACCATTGCGTGGGTTCTTAGGTTGGCTATTGATAATACGCTCTTTGCGGCCGGTGCCAAGCAGGGCCGACACCCGCTTCACCGGGCCAATAAGGTTGATGAGGTTGGAAATATAATAGGGTCCCATATCGAGAACCGGGCCGCCGCCCGGCTTGAAGAAGAAGTCTGGATTTGGATGCCACATTTCCATGCCAGGGCCCATAAAATGACAGGTACCGGAAACAACTTTGCCCAACATGCCATCATCAATGGCTTTGCGCGCTTGTTGGTGAGAAGCGCCCAAGAACGTATCTGGCGCTGCACACACACGAAGCTTCTGCTTTGCGGCATATTTCTGCAGCGCCAAAGCATCTTTGTAAGACAGTGTGAGCGGCTTTTCCGAATAAACATGCTTGCCGGCATCAAGAATTTGCTTGGACACTTTGAAATGTGTAGCTGGCACTGTGAGGTTCACCACAATGTCGATGTCTTTTTGTTTCAGCAAATCTTTAACTGTGTGCGCCCGCACGCCAAACTCAGCAGCACGCGCCTTTGCTGCGTCCATGTTAATGTCCGCCACCGCGCGCACTTCAATATCTTTGAATAGATTTGCCAGCTTCAAATAAGCCCACGAAATGTTTCCGCATCCAATGATGCCAACGCCTAAAACTTTTGCCATAATAGTATCCTCTTAGTATTTCTTACAAAACGCGATTGATTTTTTAGCGA
>JAYUPT010000258.1:0-6645 GCA_043759965.1 Aestuariivirga sp.
CCAATTGATGCTTCATTGTTGGTGCCATGCACACGGTATATGCCGCCGCCAATATACATGGCGCGTGCCCCAAGCGGATTGCCGGGACCACCTTCCATGAAGGGTGGAATGATGTGGCCTTTGGCGGCTTCGCGTTCAATCATTGTTTGTGGTGGTGTCCAGCTTGGCCATTCAGCTTTGCGAACGATGGATGAATTGCCACTCCATTGCATGCCCTCTTTGCCAACACCCACGCTATAGCGGATGGCTTTGCCTGAACCTGAAACATAATATAAGGCCCGCTCAGGTGTGCGCACAATTAAAGAACCCACTGGATATTTGGTTTCATTCCACGCCACCACTTCATTGCTGGTTTGGCCGGAGAGGCCTGATTTGCTGTAGTTGCCAAAACTGGCTTGTTGAAAATTTCCATTCGCTCTGGTTCTGCGGTGCTTGCTGCCGAACAAGCACTGCACAAACGATCCGCATGGGCGCACCTTGGCCACGCGCGCAGGCGCCGCAGTAAGGGCTTTTACTGGTTTTACTTTTATACGGGTGGCGGAAGCAGTGAGTACGACGTCAACTTTTTTAACCGCGAACTTTTTTGCGGCTGGCTTCTTTTTGGCAGCCAGTGTTTTATCAAGTGCTGCTTGCTCGGCCTGAAGTGCCTTCAATTGCGCCGCCAGCTTTTTCTTTTTAAGAATAAGCTGCGCTTCTGTTGTCATGGTTGCAGCGTATGTTGTGCTTGGCGCAACAGCAAAAGTCAGTAAAGCAGCAAGGGCTGCAGCAAAGAGACGGCGCATCATGGATTAGACCTCGTGAATTTTGGCGCAAATTAGTCAAGCAAACCCGAATCATCAACCCATGAGAGTTAATTTTCCGGTAAATTCAGCCTTATGTGGAGTTCGCGCAACTGTTTTGGGGTGGCAGATGAAGGTGCAGACATTAAAAGGTCTTCCGCTTGCTGGTTCATAGGGAACAGCACAACTTCTCGGATGTTAGGCTCGTTACACAGCAACATCACAATGCGGTCCACACCCGGCGCAATGCCACCGTGCGGAGGAGCGCCGAATTGGAAGGCGCGGTACATGCCGCCGAATTTTTCGAGCAGAACGTCTTCAGAATAACCGGCAAGCTCAAACGCCTTCTTCATCACCTCTGGGCGATGGTTGCGGATGGCACCTGATGAAAGCTCCACACCATTGCACACAATGTCGTATTGGTAAGCATTGATGGTGAGTGGGTCTTGGTTTTCCAGCGCATCCAATCCGCCCTGCGGCATGGAGAATGGGTTGTGGCTGAAGTCCACTTTCTTGTCATCCTCGTTCCACTCATACATGGGGAAATCGACGATCCAGCAGAAGTCGAAACGATCTTTGCCAATGAGGTCAAGATCAGTGCCAACTTTGGTACGGGCTTCGCCGGCAAATTTATAAAATTTGGATGGGATGCCTGCGACGAAGAAGGCTGCATCTCCTGTGCCGAGATTCAATTGCTTTGCAATGCCTTCCATCTTCTCAAAACCGATATTGCGAGCAATCGGCCCTGTACCTTCCATCATTTTGTCGTTGGCTTGGAAAGTGACCGTGGAACTCTCATTTCCCTCTGCATCTGTTCGCACCTCCAGATTTTTAAAAATGATATAACCTAATCCCGGCTGGCCTTGGCTTTGCGCCCATGAGTTCATGCGGTCACAGAAAGCGCGTGAGCCGCCTTTGGGTGCTGGGATGGCCCACACTTCAACTTTGGGATCATTGGCGATCATGTTCGCAAACACTTTGAAGCCAGAGCCTGCGAAATGCTCAGTGACGTTTTGTATTTTGATTGGATTGCGAAGATCTGGCTTATCAGTGCCATACCAACGCACGGAATCCTTAAATGCGATATGCGGGAATTTGGGGGTCACGGCCCAGCCATTGCCAAACTCTTCAAACACGCCGCGCAACACGGGTTCAACCGCGTTGAACACATCTTCCTGCGTCACAAAACTCATTTCAATATCGAGCTGATAGAATTCACCAGGGCTGCGGTCCGCGCGCGCATCTTCATCACGGAAGCAAGGTGCAATTTGGAAATAGCGATCAAAGCCGCTCATCATCAATAGTTGCTTGAACTGCTGCGGGGCTTGCGGAAGGGCATAAAATTTGCCGGGGTGCACACGCGAAGGCACCAGATAATCGCGTGCACCTTCTGGCGAAGATGCCGTAAGAATTGGGGTTTGGAATTCAAAGAAGCCTTGCGCCTTCATGCGCATGCGCAAGCTGTCAATGATGCTCCCGCGCTTCATAATGTTTCCATGAATGCGGTCACGGCGCAAATCCAAGAAGCGATATTTCAGGCGAATGTCTTCCGGGTATTCCACATCGCCAAACACCGGCAGCGGCAATTCAGCGGCTTGGGAAAGCACTTCAATTTCAGTGGCGTAAACTTCGATTAGGCCAGTTGGCATGTCTTTATTTTCAGTGCCAGCAAGGCGCGCGCGAACAAGGCCATCAATGCGCACCACCCATTCCGAACGCAGCGTTTCAACTACTTTAAATGCTGGTGATGCTGGGTCTGCCACCACTTGCGTGAGGCCATAATGATCGCGCACATCTAAGAATAACACGCCGCCATGATCGCGCACGCGGTGAACCCAGCCCGATATGCGGGTGGTGGTGCCAGCGTGTTCAGCGCGGAGTTGGCCACAGGTGTGGCTGCGATAGGGCTTGCTTTGGAGGCCGGAGGTCATTACTTAAAAATCCTTGAATTCCGCCGCTAAAGGCCACGGCCCCCACGATTTGTCAAGGTTTGGATAAGGCGCTTAAAAATCAGCTTTGCTGGCCACCCAAAATCACAGGTTTCTTCTTCAGTTTTTTCTTTTTAACCGTTACTTTAACGACTGGTTTTTTCTTATCCCAAGGCCACACAAATGGTTTGCCTGGTTTGCTGCTGAAACCTGCTGTTTGGGTTCCCGTATCAAAGAAGCCGCCTTTGACGGTGATCGTTGTGTTGCTGCCTCCGGCTTTGGTGACCAAACTGAAAAGCAGCGCTGCATTTTCAGGTGCCAAACGCACGCAGCCATGTGAAGCCCGCGTGCCAAGGCGCTTAATGTGGGTGCTGCCGTGAATGGCATGGCCACGGCCGGTGAAGAACATGGAATAGGGCATGGGAGCATCATCCCACTCTGTTGAGAAATGCTCTTTCTCAAATCGAAATGGTCGGTAAGTGCCTGACGGTGTGTCATAGCCTTGGCCGCCCGTTGATACCAGCCAAACATATTCTTTCTCGCCATCGATGGTCACCGTCATTTTCTGGGCCACTTTGTTGATGACGATATCGATCTTTGTAGCCAATGCCGAAACAGAGGATGCGGTGAGTGCGGAAATAACTAGGGCAACACGCAAGAGGTTTGTTGTGAGTTTCACGTCAGTCGATCCCAAAATTTGATTGTCGTAAACTAGTCTATTGAGATTGATTGGTCGAGGGGGCAAGTTCAACTTTTTAGGCTGGTGGGTGCAAGCATGGCGCAATCAATTTTTCATAAAGATTTCAAAGCTGCACCTTTCTGGTGGGAAGATTACAAACCACAAGCATTGCCAGAAATTGAACTGCCCAGCGAAGTTCGCATTGCTATTATTGGCGCGGGTTATGCTGGTCTATCTGCAGCGCTGGAATTGGCCAAGGCTGGTGTTGAGTGTTTGGTGTTGGATGCAGCCGAGCCTGGCTTTGGGGCCTCCACGCGCAGTGGGGGCATAGTTTCAGGGGGCGTGAATGTGGGCAAGCGCTATATGTCTAAGCCCATGCCTGCTGAAGAGGCCATCCCTTATTTGAATGATGCGGCGGATGCCTTCACGCATGTTGAAAATTTAATTACCACTGAGAAGATTGATTGTGGCTGGCACAGCCACGGCTATTTTTTAGGGGCTTGGTGCAAAGCGCATTTTAACGATATGGCCAAGAAAGTAGATGTGTTGAACCGTGAGGCGCAATCGGGGTCTTATATTGTGCCGCGAGACCAGCAGCGGGCTGAAATTGGATCGGACTATTATCACGGCGGCATGGTGGTGGAGCGTGCAGCACATTTGCAGCCCGCACTTTATTTCAAAGGACTTCTGGGCTTGGTGCAAAAAGCTGGCGTGGCAATCGCTGCTAAAACTGAAGTTACGGGGCTTTCACAAAATAGCAATGGCAGCTGGCAAGTTTCAACGGCGCGCGGTGTGATTGGGGCTGATGAAGTTATTGTGGCCACCAATGGTTACACAGGCGGAGTTACGCCAGCACTGCAACGGCGCGTGGTGCCTGTTGGCTCTTACATTATCGCAACCGAAGAATTACCGCCAGAACTTGCCGCCAGCATTAGCCCGCGCAACAGAAGCTTTGCCGATACGCGCCGCGTGCTGACTTACTACCGCATGTCGCCCGATGGGAAGCGCTTGATATTTGGCGGGCGCGCGAAATTTGGCCTCACTGATCCGGTGACCACGGCACCCCTGCTTTATCAATTTATGATTGCTCGCTTTCCGCAATTGAAAGGCGTGAAGATCACCCATTCATGGACCGGCAATGTGGCTTTCACTTTGGATGAGGTGCCGCATATGGGCAAGTTTGAAGGGCTGCACTATGCACTTGGCTGCAATGGTTCGGGCATTTCTATGATGAGCTATTTGGGCCATCAAACGGCGGCTAAGATTCTGGGCAAGGTGAATCGTGTGTGTGCCTTTGATCAGCCAGAGTTTCCAAGCCACCCGCTTTACAACGGCAACCCATGGTTCCTGCCTTATATTGGATATTATTTTAGAACCCGCGATTGGATTGATCGGCGTTGGAATTGAAAAGCCACTGCGCAACACATGTTGCTAGCACTGCCCCTAAAATTTGCGCTGCGATGAACGGTAAAACTGAGGCAGGCGATATTCCAGCAAAACTATCGCTCAAGCTACGGGCAATGGTGACGGCTGGATTTGCAAAACTGGTCGAAGCGGTAAACCAATAGGCGGCAGTTATATATAATCCGACAATCATCGGAATAGCGTTTAGTGCATTTCGGATTGCGCCAAAAATGCTGAACAGCAAACCAAAACTGGCAACAGCCTCGGCAATCCACTGCCCCTGCCCCCAGCGGAGCTTTGTTGAAAGTTGAAAGATCGGTAAGTCAAACATCGAATGGGCTAACCACGCACCTGCTATGCCGCCGGCAATTTGGCACAGTGTGTAGGATAATGCGTGCGGCCAGCTCAGCTGCTTCACCATCGCCATGCAAAGCGATACGGCAGGGTTGAAATGCGCATCAGAGATGGGGCCAAGAATTGAGATTAGAACGACAAGAATAGCACCTGTTGCAATGGTGTTGCCCAGCAAAGCAATGGCCACATTTCCACCTGATAGTTTTTCGGCCATAATGCCGGAGCCAATAACTGTGGCCACAAGAATGCAGGTACCCAATGCCTCTGCTGCATGTTTTTGATAATTAAGCTTAGTCACGCGTGTTGCCGATTTCTTCTAGTTTATTTTTTAGACTCATGCGATCTAGCGAAGCTATTGGCAGATTGACAAACGCAACGATGCGGTTGTGCAACTGGCGATATGCTTCATTGAAGGCGTGGCTGATTTCAGCGTCATTGCCAACCGCAGCGGCAGGATCGGGCACGCCCCAATGGGCAGTCATGGGTTGCCCAATCCAAACCGGGCAAGTTTCAGCGGCTGCATTATCACAAACCGTAAATACAAAATCCATTTTCGGTGCATTTGGTTCAGAAAATTCATTCCAACTTTTTGAACGAAAGCCGGCTGTTTCATAACCAAGATTTTCCAAGACACGGATGGTTTGCGGATGGACCGTGCCTTTTGGAAAGCTTCCTGCACTATAGGCTCTGAATTTTTCTTTGCCTGCACGCATTAAAATAGCTTCTGCCAAAACCGAACGGGCCGTGTTGCCTGTGCAGAGAAACAAAACATTATAATAATTTTCCATCACCAACCGACTCAAGTTATTTTAGAGGCTTGTTATTGGTGATTTATGACAGTTGGGTGACGCCGACAAACTTCAACGCCGCACCATTTTCAACAGCGGCGTTTTGCCTTCCAATTTACGCAAGCGATTTTCTTCGGTCTCGATGTAATTGCGCGTGAGCGGCAGCGCGTTTTGATTTTTTCCAAATTGAATTTGGAAGTTGTTCATGCCGCCATAGCGGAAGGCGCATTCGGAACCTGCCAAATAAAGCTCCCACATGCGGCAGAAGCGTTCATCGTAAAGTTCTACTGCCTGTACGCGATTACCTTCAAATCGTTGGGCCCATTCACTCAAGGTTTTGGCATAGTGCAACCGCAGAATTTCAACGTCCGTTACATAAAGCCCTTCGTGCTCCATATGCGGGATGACTTCGGAGAGAGCTGGAATATAGCCGCCAGGGAAAATATATTTTTTAATCCAAGCACTCGTCACACCTGGCCCATCGGAGCGGTTGATGGAATGCAAAACGGCGTTGCCATCATCTTTCAAAAGTTTGGCGCATTTTGCAAAAAATTCAGGGAAGTGGCCAATGCCCACATGTTCAAACATGCCTACTGAAACGATGCGATCATATGGACCATCGAGGTGGCGATAATCTTTCAGCAGAAATTGCGCGTGGCCTTTTAGCCCGCGTTGAGCGGCACGGGCGCTAGAGAGCTTGTGTTGCTCTTCCG
>JAYUPT010000259.1:0-6627 GCA_043759965.1 Aestuariivirga sp.
ATTAACAGCGTGGCGACTAGGTTTGCCCCGAATCAGTTTATGCGGCAGAGCAATCTGCTGGTTTTTGAAGGATTGAGACTTTATGGCCCGTATGCCGACACCCGGAAAACCAACCGGCAAAGAAGAACAAGACCCAGCAACCCCAGCCGAAGACGCAGATGCCGCGGATGCTGGCGATGGCACAGATGGGCCAGTGCTTGATCTTTCAGATGCCGCCGTCAAACGGCTGATCAAGCTTGCCAAGGCACGAGGTTATGTCACTCTCGATGAACTCAACGCAGTTCTGCCATCCGAGGAAGTGACCTCTGACCAGATTGAAGACATTTATTCAATGCTCGCTGAAATGGGCATTACGGTGGTTGAGAGCGAAGAAGAAAACGAAAGTGTTACCGCCAAGGTTGAGGAAATTGAAAGTTCCGAAACCGCCTTGATGAAGGTGGAAGCACCGAAGGCTCCGGCGGACCGCACCGATGATCCGGTTCGCATGTATTTACGCGAAATGGGCCGCGTAGAACTTCTCTCACGCGAAGGCGAAATTGCCATTGCCAAACGCATTGAAGCTGGCCGCGAAGCGATGATCAGCGGCTTGTGCGAAAGCCCGCTCACATTCCAAGCCATTATTATTTGGCGCGATGAATTGAACGAAGGCAAAATTTTGCTGCGTGACATCATCGATCTTGAAGCCACTTATGCTGGCCCTGATGCCAAGCAGAACCAATCTGTGCAAACGCCAATGCCTTATGTGCCGCCCAAGGAAGAGGTGCGGAAACAAGCTGAAGCCAAGCGCGCAGAACAAAGCAAAAATGAATCGCGCCGCGCACCACCTCCGCGCCGCGGTGCGGAAGATGATTTCTCTGATGTGCTTTCCCCAGAAGATTTCGACAAACCAAATGTTGAAGATGAAGAAGATGATGAGGGCGATGACCTCGGCGTTTCGCTCTCGGCAATGGAAGCCGAACTGAAGCCAAAGGTTCTTGAAGTTTTCGACGAGATTGCACGGCTTTATAAATCGCTTCGCAAATTGCAAGATCAAGAAGTGCAGGAAGGCGAGGGGCTTTCCCCATCGCAAGATCGCCGTTACCGCAAATTGCGCGATGATATTATCACCAATGTGAAATCGCTTTCGCTCAACAATGCGCGTATCGAAGCGCTGGTTGAACAGCTTTATGACATTGCCAAGCGCCTGAACATTTTGGAAGGCCGTTTGATGCGCCTTGCTGAAGTTTATAAAGTTCCGCGTGATGAATTCCTGAAAGAATATCAATCCAATGAGCTTGATGCTGATTGGCTCAAACGTGTTGGCCGCTTGACCAAGCATGGTTGGAAAAAGTGGGTGAATGACGAGAAGGAATCAATCATCGTTATTCGTGATGAGATTTTTGAACTCGCTTCGGCCACCGGTTTGCAAATTCAAGAATATCGCAAAATTGTTGGCATGGTGCAGAAGGGCGAACGTGAAGCCCGCATTGCCAAGAAAGAAATGGTTGAGGCCAATTTGCGGCTGGTGATTTCGATTGCCAAAAAATACACCAATCGTGGTTTGCAATTCCTGGATTTGATTCAGGAAGGCAACATTGGCTTGATGAAAGCGGTTGATAAGTTTGAATATCGCCGTGGTTATAAATTCTCCACCTATGCAACATGGTGGATTAGGCAGGCGATCACGCGTTCAATTGCGGATCAAGCCCGCACCATCCGCATTCCGGTGCATATGATTGAAACCATCAACAAGATTGTGCGCACATCACGCCAGATGATGCACGAAATTGGCCGCGAACCCACGCCCGAAGAAATGGCCGAGAAGCTCTCAATGCCTTTGGAAAAAGTGCGGAAAGTTATGAAGATCGCCAAGGAGCCGATTTCGCTGGAAACGCCAGTGGGCGATGAAGAAGATTCACATCTGGGCGATTTCATCGAAGACAAGGGTGCGATCTTGCCGATTGACGCCGCCATCCAAGCGAACTTGCGCGAAACCACAACCCGCGTGCTGGCCAGCTTAACGCCGCGTGAAGAGCGCGTTCTCCGCATGCGCTTCGGCATCGGCATGAACACCGATCACACGCTGGAAGAAGTTGGGCAGCAGTTTAGTGTTACGCGTGAGCGTATCAGGCAGATTGAAGCGAAGGCGCTGCGGAAGCTTAAGCATCCGAGCAGGAGCAGGAAGTTGCGCTCGTTCCTCGACAACTAAGGATATAGTGCAATGCCAACGATTTCGTTTTTCTATGGCATTGCAATCTGGATGTTTTTGGGTGATCATTCCCCACCGCATTTTCATGCTGTATATGGGGAGTTTGAAGCGACGTTTGCGATTGGAACTGGAACATTGCTGAAAGGGAAACTCCCCAAAACAGCCACTAAATTGGTGCAGGAATGGACCGAGATTAACCGAATTGCTTTGATTGAAGACTGGAATTTGGCGCAACAAAATCAACTTCCTCATCCGATTGGAGGATTAGATGCTGAATAAAGTGAAAGATGTAAAAGTTTTAGCACCGCATGTTTTGCATGTAACCTTTGCTGATGGATTTTCCTCGGTGCATGACTTTGCACGGTTTAAGAATGAGCACGACAATGCCGCTGCACCGCTGGCTGACTCAGATTATTTTGCACGGGTGTTCCTGGATTATGGCGCACTCACCTGGCCCAATGGTTTCGACATGTGCCCCGACGCCTTGCGTTTGGAAATTGAACGCGATGGTGTCCTGAAGAGTCATGTGGCTGCGGAGTGAGTATTTAAAATGAGTTGGCTGTGTTGGGCAATCGCTCCTCTGTTCAAGTGGGAAGCTGTTACTGCGATTGCAACAATTGCTGGCGCTGCGGCTGTTTTCTTGCAGCTTCACTGGTTGCGTCAACAAATTGAACTTCAAAACTATGCCGACTATACGAAACGCTACGCTGAGATTGTGTTGCATTTTCCTGAAGACGTGAATTCAAGAAGTTTCAAATTAAATAAGCGCCGCAAGGATTACGACCAGACTATGAGGTACATGCGCGCTTATGCTGATCTATGCTTTGAGGAGTGGGATTTGAATAGACGTCGTCTGATAGACGATAAAGCATGGAAAGTCTGGGAGGGTGGGATCAAGACGGCATTTCGTAAAACTGCCTTTCAACAAGCGTGGAAGACTCTCAAAGATAGCGACACTGAATATGGTCCTGATTTTGAGAAGTTTATAACGGACTGCTTTGTCTCTCAGAAAGCGTAAGTATTTTCTCGGGTGAGTTGTAAACCTATAGGCCTCTGTTCCACTTACCTTGCGATTTCATAATTTTTTATATGCCTTCTCATCTGCGGTGCATACCATTCTTTGAAATCTACAAATGGGTCGATGTCATCCAAGTTGGGTTTAGCGTTTTGAGGGTTAGCTGCTTTGAGTTCTGTTTTATTTTTCCATTTGGTCATTTGAACTCTCCCTTACTGAGCTTTTCATAAAAATAGGCTATCATGAAATAATGGCCTCCTTCACCTTCACTTCCCCGCTCTGGAAATATTCTGGCGAAAGCGCATGGTACTTCATCACTTTGCCCTTGGACATCTCAGCGCGGATTAAGTTCTTGCAATCGGCGCGGCGGGGGTTTGGGTCGGTCCGTGTGGTGGCGACGATCGGAAAATCAAAGTTTGAGACTTCAGTGTTTCCGGATTCAAAATCGGGGTGTTATTTGCTGCCGGTTAAAGCCAGCATTCGCAAAGCAGAAAAAATTGGGCATGGCGATGAGGTGACGTGCCTGATAGAGTTGGTGCATTCAAAATAATGCGAGGTTGAACTATGCAGTGGTTGAAAAATTTATTTGGCGGCGGGGCGGGGCAACCTGCAACAGTGAAGACGCTTGAATACAAGGGCTTCTTAATTTCGGCTGAACCTTACAAAGAAGGTGGGCAATATCAGCTGGCGGGTATTATTTCTAAAGATGGTAAATCACACCGGTTTGTGCGGGCCGATAAATTTACCGATGCAGAGGAGGCTGCGGATTTTGCACTTTCTAAAGGGCAACTGATTATCGACCAGCAAGGCGACAGGCTTTTTAACTCATGATGCGCCGCCGTAAATTGTTTCGACGTTTGTTGCGCAATGCACTGTGGGCCTTTGCGGTTATTGCCGTGGCGTTGGTGGTGGGCATGGCTGGCTATATGTGGTTTGGCCATATGGATGTGGTTTCGGCTTTTGCCAATGCGGCAATGATTTTATCGGGCATGGGACCCTTGGATGTCGCAGCCATGAGCAGCACTGGTGCTAAGCTTTTTGAAGGCGTTTATGCACTGGTCTCAGGCCTACTGTTTTTTGCGGTGGCTGGTTTTTCTTTGGCACCAGCACTGCATCACATCTTGCGGAGCTTTCATTTGGAAGATGAAGACGAGAAGAAGGTACACTGAACTACCTAGAGCCAATCACATAATTAAAGCTTACCGATATTCGTAAGCCTTCAGCCTTGTTGAGCGGCACTTCATGGCGCAGCCAGCTTTCCCACAAGAGCAATGTGCCAGCTTCAGGTGTTTCGCTGATATGTGATTTCATTTCACGCGGTGCTGTGGCCAAGCGTTGCGGAGCGGCCATCATCATCGCGTGGCGCGGGTCTTCATACACAATGGGGCCTGCACCTTGTGGCACGGCCACATAATAAGTTCCGCTGATCACCGAGTTTGTGTGGATGTGCGATGTGTGGCTGCCGCCTTCAGGCATTACGTTCACCCAGATTGAATCGCAGATGGGTTTGCCACCGCGAATGTCCCAATGCAGTTCTTTGGCAAAGGCGCTCGCGTGTTTATCAATCTCGCGCACCAGTTTTTGGAATGCAGGAATCATAGCTGGCAGATCAAATTGCGAGGCGAAACTTGTGTATCCAGGATAGCCGTGTTTTTCACACCAACGCTGACCCGTCTTGTCGTCTTCACTCAAAGTTATTGCAGCATCTTCAAGATCAGCATTGAGGCGCTGCGGAGTGGTTAAATCTGCGCGATAAATAAGTGTTGGGAAAACGGATTGAATTTGAGCCATGGCAGAGCGATTAGCGCCTTAGCCACAGTTTCGCAAGCTGGGGCAAGTTCAATTATGGATTAACGCAATAAGCCACGGTGGCTGTGCAACTGGGCCTGCCAACCACTTGATTGCCATTTGCATCAATTGCCACTGCACCACCAAGGCAGGCCAAGCTTGCTTGTTCTGCTTGCAGCTTGGGACCATATTGGCGGCGCAACTTTCTGACTTGATGCCTAACCGCATTTTGGGCTCTTAGGCTGGCTTTTCCAGCGGTTCTTGCAGTTGCAGATTCTTGGATGACACCACAAAAAGCAAAAGCAGTGTCTGGTGCAACTGACATGGCTGAAATTGCAATGAAGGCTGAAATAAAAATCGATCTAATTTTCATTATAATGTTCCGCTGCTGTGAGAGCCCCCGCCAAAGATGTTATCATAGATATTTTAGGCTGTCTTACGGAGATTGATAAGCTACGCTTGAGATAGCGCAACTTCTGTGCATAAGAGATGTGAGGAGATGCCCCACATGACTTTACCGACCCATTTGCTCGACGGTTATTCCCGCTTTCGCTCTGGCCGTTATGCGGCCGAGGCGGAGCGCTATTTAAAACTGGGCGAGGGCTCTCAGAAACCAAAACTGATGATCATTGCTTGCTGCGATTCCAGAGCAGCACCAGAGACGATTTTTGATGCTGGGCCTGGTGAAATTTTTGTGGCGCGCAATGTGGCCAATTTGGTACCGTCCTACGCACCCGATGGCAAGCACCACTCTACCAGTGCGGCGATCGAATTTGCAGTTTTGTCTCTCGGTGTGCAAGATATTATCGTAATGGGCCATGGCCGCTGCGGTGGCATTCGCGCAGTGGTGGAAGAAAATGCTCCGCTTTCAAAAGGCGATTTCATTGGAAAATGGATGAGTGATGTGGAAGATTTGGTCCATGCCGTGCGTGAAGAGCATGATGACCATTCCACCCTTGGCACCGCTGTGGAGCGGGCTTCGGTGGAGCATTCGGTTGCCAACTTACGCACATTTCCTTGGCTTCGTATGAAAGAAAAAAAGGGCGAGATTGGCCTGCATGGGGCGTGGTTTGATATTGGGTTAGGTGAGCTGCATATTTATGACGAAGCAGCCCACCGCTGGAATTTGATTACTTAATTTCCCATGTGATGTTCACATCAACAGCAATCACTTGCTCACCTTGGGCAATGGGAACGGCGCCGGCATCAGATGCCATGGATTTAGCTTGCATCATCATCGGCTGCGGTGGCTGATAAATAGCACCTTCATTCAAAGAAATGAGATTGCCAATTGTAATTGAAGTTGCCGCCGCATAGATATCTGCTTTGCGCTTTGCATCTTTCACAGCTTCTTTGCGGGCTTCATCCATGGCGCTTTGCGGATTTGCAATTGAAAAAGTGATACCGTTAATTTGGTTGGAACCTGAAGACACGGCTTTGTCTAGTAGCTCTCCGATGGCATCCAATTTGCGCAACGTTACGGACACAGTGTTGGAAACATCATAGCCTGTAACCTTTGGCGGCTGGCCATTGTTTTGACCGTAATCATAGCGTGGGGCAACATTGAAGTTAGACGTGGCAATATCTTTTGCTGCAATGTTCGCGGCTTTTAACACAGCCATCAAATCCGTCATGG
>JAYUPT010000260.1:0-6624 GCA_043759965.1 Aestuariivirga sp.
GCCCGTGCCAAATCAACTTCACTTTTAAGTTCCACCAGCGAGCGCTTCATCTCCATATCGGCAAATGCACCATTCGTAGCTGTCGCAAGCCGCGCTTCAGCTACCAAAGCCTTTTGCCGCGCAATTTCAGCTTCAGCTTTTAGCGCAGTGTCATCAAAGCGAAATAGCACATCACCCTTTTTCACCAGTGAATTAGGTTCAGCCATCACTTCGGCAATGGCACCATCTATCGGGGCAGCAACAATGGCCGCATCTTTTGCGCCCACTTCAAAAGGTGCCAATGATGTCATGGGTACAGGAATAAAAATCAATGCCAAAAACACAAGCGGCACCGCCCACAGCATCCATCGCGGAACAGTGATGAGCCTTAACAATGAGGGCGGTGAGAGTGCAGCAAAAGCGTGGGCATATGTTTGGCCAAGACGACCAGCAATTGAACCATCAACCTCCTCAAAAGCTTCTGTGCGCGCAAACAGTAACCCCCCAAAGCATTTGCCGTTGCGTGTTTGCAATGGCACCCACATGCCATGCGTAAAAGGATAATCCTCCGTATGCTGAGCATAACTTAAATCCACACCACACAATTTTTCGAAGCGCGGCAGTGAGCACATAATTTTTGTAATCACCCGCGAAAGCGGAGCATGCAGCTCCACCCGCGAAACGCTAGAAGCAATATCAAGCACAGGTTTGCCATTGCTGTTCAGTCGAAACAAAAAAGCCTGCTCATAATCAAGCACAGCTCGCATTTCATTCACCGCATGCAAAGCCAAAGCACTGCGCTTTGGCTGCTGGCGGATTTCTGCTTCCAAACTAACAAGACGCTCAAGCTTGCTTGGTGCAGCAGCTTGAGGCGCTTGTTGTTTGGGCGTTAGTGGACGAAACGGAATGGTGTTATTCGCTTCGTCAATAGGTAAGGCCGGATGCGCGCGGTAAGGGCTATTCATGGTTAAAAGAGCCACTTTTTCTGGGGAGAGAGTACGCGCATCCGGGCCTCAGCTGCCGAGAGAGTTGAACGTTGCCGTCCCACTCATTCCCGGTAGAACTGAAATGTCTTTGGTTTTTAAAACTCCATAAGCTTTGATCGATTGGCTCACAGCATCAACGGTAGCACCCACGCGCACCACTTCTGCCGTCACCGATTGTCCGGTCTCATCGATGGTGAATGTGAAGCCAATTCCGGGCTTCACCCACCTCAACCACTTCGATGGAATAATCGTTTCAATTTCTAACTTGGTGGTATCAACAATGCGCATAAGCGGCTGATTGGGTGCTGGGCTTTCTTGTTCTTGTACGATGCGCTGCACCATGCGGCCGCTGAACGGCGCTTTAAAATTGCAGCCACCAGTACGGGCCAGTGAAGCCTGAACTTCAGCATCAGCCTTTGCTAATTGCGCTTGCGAAATTTCCACTTCATTGCTGCCAATGGCCCCACGCGCCAAAAGCTTACGATTATTATTGTACACCAATTGCGCCGCATACGCCCCTGCCCGCAGCGCATTGGTTTCGGCATTATATTTCTTGCAGTCAAAAGCAATCAGAAGATCGCCGATTTTAAAAGCTTCCCCATCCAGCACCGGCAATTTCATCACCCGCGCTGAATAATCGATCGCAATTGTGGCTTCAGTTAAAGCCTTAATCAAACCGCGCACTTGCTGGTCTTCAGCTTGCGCTAGGCCACCAGAAGAAAGGCAAGCCGCAGCAATCAAAGCAAATCTCAACATAACCAAGTTCCCCTCCCCTAATCTAAAACTTATGATCCTGATCTCGCGCCGCGCTCAACCCAAGTTAATCGCAACGCTTCACTCAAATCTTTCACATTTTCAGTGCCCGAAATGTTTTCACCAAATGGATCAATGCCCACCGAGCTGTAAACATTCGCAAAGGCATTTTGCAAATCGGCATAAGCCACATCATATTTCACAGAAGACAAAAGCGTGTTCATCTCTTCACGGATCAACACCTGTTCACTCGCGGAGTTTGATGAAGCAGAGCTTCTAACTTGCATGAGAATCTTCTTTTGCACGTCATAGGAGTCGTTGGCGTCCTTCAAGATTACTGATGAGTAAGCAAATCGTGCGCGTGAAGCGTGAACCTGAGTAAACACAGCCATGGTCATCGCCAATGCCTGTTGACGCCCAAGTTCTCTGCGTGCTGCACCTTCTCTCTTGATCGCTGGATATTGAAATACGCGCATCGCATTCCAACTTGCTTTCGCACCCCAAGAAATCCAATTGTTGTTGAACAACAAGTCGTTTGAATCCCAGTTGGCACCACCAAACACTTGAATGCCCGGCAACAAACTTAACAACGCGGCGTTTGCCTCTTTTGCTGAAATGCGTTCCTTCAACAAAGCTTCGTGCAATTCTGGGCGATGGATCATCGCCGCCTCAACCAAAGACTCTGCGTCTTGTGAAAGCGACAATGCAACTGCACCGCGTTTTGGCACGTTCAACATAAATTGTGTTGTCGGAGGAATGTTCATCAAAGCCGCAAGTTGAATCTTCGCTGTTTTGAGATCGCGCTCTAACTCGTGTATTTGTTTGCGAATATCAATAAGCTCGCGCTGATAAGTTAGTGCCGTCAATGGCGCCAACACCCCATCATGAGAAAGCGAACGTGAATTGGCGAGCGCTGTGTTTACGCGCGATTCAAGAAAGTTTAATCCACCCAATAATCTTTCACTAGAAACGGCCCGCCAATAAACTGTGCGCACATTTTCAACAATGCGGTTCACAATTTTTCGTTTGCTTTCTTGCGCAATCAACGCCTGGTCACCCGCTTGCTTGGCGCGCACATAAGACAAACCAAAATCAAGAATGTTCCAAGATGCGGTTATGTTAGAATCAAATGTTTCAGCTTGCGAAGAGGTTGAAGCATCAGCAGATTTAAATCCGGTCGTCAGCGAACGAGAATAGCCACCAGCTTGCGGGTCCCGCCCAGAATATCCCCAGTGGGTAGCAACTTGCGGCAACATATCGGCAGATTTCACATCAGCTGCGCGTGCCGCTAACGTGGCGCTCATCATCTCAACCTTATAGTCAAGATTATACTTCAGTGCGCGCGCCATGGCCTCATAAAGATCAATGCTGCCAGTCACAGGTTCTTGGTTGGCAATTAGCCCCTCTGCATTGCGGCTCACGAAATTGCTAATCTCATCGCTAGTCAACACGTCTGGCTTAACTGAACAACCGGCTAGTAAACCGGAGCTCAAAAGCAATACAAATGTGAAATTTTTCAGTGTCATGTTTGATTCTCGCAATAATTGTATTTTGTAACAGTTAATAAATCTATAGTTGCATGCTGAGAGGTGGCTTTACTTTTAAGAATAAAAACTTATGTCGGCAGAGTGTTGCCGTGATTGATTTTTTTAAGCAGCGCTTCTGCGTGAAAACCCTTCATCAACTGCATTGAAAGATCTTCCGAAACTCTATTCTGTCTGGTCAACGGCAGCACTTCACCTGTGTCCATATGCACAGCAATATACCAATTCTCATCTTGCCCCGCAGCAGTGGTGCCCAAAACATGGAGCTCAAACCAACCTCCCTTTGCTGGCACATTGATAACAATGTCTTGTGCTCCCAGTCGTGCAGCAAAGTCTGGCAAGCCAGCACGACCAATCTCACGAAGACTCTTCACCGAAGCACCATTGGCCAAAGTGTCAACACCAATGAACAAAGCTCCATCATGAATCAGGGTTCGAATTTCAAACTGCATCTGCCCATTGCTAGACAAGGCAAGCCCCGCCTGATCACCAAGATAGGGTGCGTTATCTAGCGCAGTAAGCAATCCATCAATCCAGTCGGCGCTGCGGCCCTGCTTGCCCAACCATGAAACAAGTTTCGAAATACGATCAGTGCCATCATCCAAATCGATAACCGAGTTCACATCAGCCAAATTTTGTACAACCCGCATAATCACATGATCGTGCAGGTCTGGTGAGTTCTGCAGATCGCCCAACGTATCGATTGTTCTATCGATCACATGAACAATGTCAGGCAGTGGCGCAATCACTAGCCGGTCTGGCGAGGGCGGCGGCGGCGGTGGCGGATCAAACACTCCAGCAGGCACTTTCACATCTAGTATAAATGTCTCAGTTGTTGTGCCCCCATGTTGGTCATCAACCGTAACAATAATGCTATAGGGACCGAAAGCAGAAGAACCCACTGGCAAAGTGCCTGAAATCACTCCGGTGTTTGGATCAATGCTAAGGCCGGTTGGCAATCCGGTTGCAGAATAGGTCAATACATCTGGAGTGTCAGGATCAGAAAAATGTGGCGAAGTTGGCAGCGTAAACGGTGATCCCTCAAACCCAACTTGTGGGTCAATTGGCGTTCCAACCGGAAAATCATTTAAACCAACAATGTCAATCGTCAATGTTGCTGCATCTGTTCCACCGTTGCCGTCAAACACTGTGTAAGAAACTGTTTCCTGCATTGTGGTGCCCACGGGCAAAGCATTGGCCAAAGCATTTGGTGTGAAAGTCCAGGCACCAGTGCTGTCCAAAACCAATGTTCCGTAGGTGAGCGCCATGGGAGAACCAACGGTTCCACCCATCACGGCTGTCACACTCAAAAAATCACTATCAGGGGCCGTATCAAAATCGCCCGTTGCAGTGTCTGGTCCAGCCCCATCACTATCAACATCAGTTAACACATTGCCTGATTGCGCGGTGTCTTCATCGCTAGAAGCCACATCATCAACTGCCGTTGGCGGCACATTCGAAAATGTAAACGGCACATATTGAGTTGAGCTGAGGCCGTTGCCATCAGTTGCAGTAACTGGAACAACATAATGGCCCATGGCGTCGCCAGGTGTTGAGCTTTGCGAAGCGGCGTTTGTGGCAGTTCCTTCAAACTGATTGGTGAGAGAGTTGAATGTAATGCCCGGCGGCAGAGCTGATATGTTGACTGTAATTGTCAGCGGACCAGTCGTATCAGGATCGCCGAAGATTGATAAAATCGGGACTGGGCTAATTGTTTCACCATCCGTGCCAATTATGGGCATCACAGAGGATGGTGTAGTCAAACCACCTGAAGGTCCAACGGATAAATTTACACTCGCGTTCGAGCTTCCACCCTGTCCATCTGAAATTCTATAGGTGAAGCTATCAGCACCAGTATAACCAGCAAAAGGCATATAAGTAATCGTGCCATTTGGATTAACCGTCACAGTGCCTTGGGCGGGCTGCACTGTGCCAAGTCCAGTCATCGTCACGGTGAGAAGATCATGGTCGGGATCAATATCATTAGCCAGAACCGCAATAGTCACGGGCTGGTCATGTAAGGTGCTTGCAACATCATTGCTTGTCACAGGCGCTGGGTTGATTGCCGTAAACAAAAATGGAATGCCAACCTGTGATCCAGTTGGGTTAGTGGCAAAAACGTGGATCATGTATGGGCCATAAACCGACGCGTCAGAAGAAAGCGTGCCAGAAATAATGCCCGAACTTGGATCAATTGAAAGTCCAGCGGGCAACCCTGATGCCGAATAGGTCAACACGCCATTGTCAGGATCAGCAGCGGCACTTAAACTTTGCACATTGATCGAAATGGAAGTGCCATCAACTCCAGTTTGCGCTGCTACGGTTGAGGCTGTTGGTTGCTGTGTATCAAGTGCGCCCACTGTCACCGATATTGTTGCAGTATCAACACCACCCTGCCCATCAGAAACAGAATAGCTAAAACTGTCAGAACCATTATAACCCGTGGTCGGCGTATATGTAATCGTACCATCCGAATTGATTACAGCAGTGCCATGAGCAGGTTGCGTAACAGCAGATACATTCAATGCATCATTATCGGAATCCATATCATTACCCAGAACACCAATCACCACTGGTGTGTTGAGCATTGTTGATGTGCTGTCATCGCCAGCAATTGGAGCAGGATTGGTGACTGCAATCACCAAAGGCAGTGTCGCTTGATGGCCAGCCGGATCAGTTGCTGTCACATAAACCGTATATGGCCCATCAACTGAAGCATCACTTTCCAACGTGCCACTAATCACCCCGGTTGGTGAGATGGTAAGACCAGCGGGCAAACCAGTTGCCGTAAAGGTCAATGCATCCAAGTTCGGATCATTGAAATTCAGGGCCACATTGATTGGCACAATCGGGTCGCCATCAACACCTGTTGCTGGTGCCAGTGCCGTGCCCGTTGGCGTCACCGCATCAGGTGGGCCAACATTAACATTGACCATGGCAACTGAAGTTCCGCCTTGATTATCCGTAACTGTGTAAGTGAAACTGTCTGATCCCACATAACCGCCTGCAGGCGTGTAAGTAACCGTGCCATCGGGGTTGATCACAACCGTGCCATTGGAAGGTGTTCCAACCGAAACTATAGACAACACATCTTGGTCAGGGTCACTGTCATTGGCCAAGGGTGCAATTACAACAGACATGCCAGCCAGAGTTTGTGCAGTATCACCAACTGCAATTGGCGCTGGATTCGAAACTATGAACAGAACTGGAATGCTCGCGGTAGAGCCATCAGGCGCAGAAGCAGTCACAGTCACAACATATGGCCCCATCACCGAGGCATCATTGGGAAGCGTGCCAATGATCACACCCGTCATCGGATCGATGCTAAGGCCCGGCGGCAAGCCAGTGGCCGTAAAGCTTAG
>JAYUPT010000261.1:0-6599 GCA_043759965.1 Aestuariivirga sp.
TTGCGCAGTGCCGGAGCCATTTTATTGGTCAGCGTGCCTGCCACAATCATCACGTCCGACTGGCGAGGTGAAGCGCGCGGCGCAAAGCCGAATCGTTCCACATCATAGCGTGGCATTGATGTGTGCATCATTTCCACAGCGCAACAGGCCAAGCCAAAGGTCATCCACATCAGTGAGCCGGTGCGGGCCCAGTTGATCAGATCATCGGTTGATGTGACGAGAAAGCCCTTGTCGGCCAATTCATTGTTGATGTCAGTGAAATAAGCGCGTTGGTCAAAGGTTGCAGTGGTTTCGATCAATCCCATTCCAAAGCTCCTTTACGCCACTCATAGACAAAGCCCACAGTAAGCACAGCGAGAAACACCATCATTGACCAGAAGCCAAAGAGCCCAATCTTTCCAAGACTTATGGCCCATGGAAACAAGAAAGCCACTTCGAGATCGAAGATGATGAACAAAATTGAAACCAGATAAAAACGAACATCAAATTTCATGCGCGCATCGTCGAATGCATTGAAGCCGCACTCATAGGCCGAGAGTTTTTCTGGGTCTGGATTTTTATAAGCCAAAAGAATTGGAGTTATCATGAGAAGCAACGCAATTGCGGTGGCAATTCCCATAAAAATGACGATTGGTAGATAACTCAGCAATAATGCTTGCATGTGCCCCGATCTCTATATTGTGAGGCGTGTTTAGTGCAGCCCACCAAGGTTCGCAAGGCTTTCAGTTGCCGCAATGTGTGGAAAAATTAAAAGCAAAAGGCCACCTGAAAAGATGGCCTTTTTGATTTAAGCGAGTGGCGCGAAAGACGGGGCTCGAACCCGCGACCTCCGCCGTGACAGGGCGGCGCTCTAACCAACTGAGCTACTTCCGCAACTTGCTATGGGCGCTGGATAGATGAGGCCCCCTCACCTGTCAAGCACCTGTGCAAGTGGTGGATATTCTTTTATCACAGCGCGTGAGATTCTTTGTCAACAGCAACATAAATCACACTAATAGCGCGAACCGTCTTTCTTCATGAATGTAAATAAGCCGCCCACATCCTCGGCCTTCATATCAATATCGCTATAGACCACTTTGTCGTTGTCAAAGCGCGAACCAACTTCGAGATAGGTTGCTACTTTGTCGGTTAGGTTTTTAAGGCAATGGCCATTGCCATTACCTGCTTTGAAACCTGCGCACATTCCGGGAGTGAGCACATGATCGCCATCATTGTCACTGAGCATTAAAGTGCCTTCGAGAACATAAATAAATTCGTCTTCACTGTCATGCCAATGGCGCTGTGAAGACCATGCGCCAGGTTGCAAAATTGCGAGGTTAACACCGAACTGATCCAGACCGAAAACATCTCCCAGAATATGTTTCGTGCGCTTCTCGCAGATTTCATTGTGGGGACTTGGATAACGCGAGCCTTCGCGCTTGGGGGCTTCAGTTGCTTTGATTGCTGCTGGCATTATTAGTCTCTATTTGGTTGACGGCATCCACCACCGCGTCAAAGGTGAGAAGTGTTGAGGCATGGCGAGCTTTGTAATCGCGCACCGGAATCAATGCTTCAAGTTCAGACCATTTGCCGTGTGGAGGATCACCATTTTCTTTTAGCATTTTATACATCGTTTCACGCAATGCGCGCAGCTCAGGGGCGGTTGAGCCAATCACATGGCTACCCATAATGGAGGATGACGCTTGGCCCAAGGCACAGGCTTTCACGTCTTGGCCAAAATCACTCACCACACCATCTTGCATCACGAGATCTACAATTACTTTTGAGCCGCAAAGTTTGGAATGGCCAACAGCTGTCGCATTCGGATGTGCCAAGCGCTGCAAGTGTGGGATATTGGCGGCGAATTCCAAAATCTTACGGTTGTAAATTTCGTTGATCATATCCATATCCCAAAGCGTTCAAAGTTTGCGTAACACAGACCTCTCATGATATGGGGTGGCCTACAAGGTTTGTGAAGCGACTAAATAATTACGATCTGGGTTCTCACATTAAACGTAAACTTAGTTCCAATCAATGTGCTGCCAAGGAAAGTGTTAAGCCATGGATGCCAAAGTTCTTCAAAGAACCCCTGCAATACCCGTACAAAAGCCGACCAAGGAAGAGGCTGAAGCAGCCGTTCGTACGCTTATTGCATGGGCAGGTGATGACCCAACGCGCGAAGGTTTGCTCGACACGCCGCGCCGCGTGACCAAGGCTTATAAAGAATATTTTGGGGGCTATGCGCAAGACCCCGCCGATATTTTGGACCGTACATTTTCTGAAATTGACGGTTATGAAGATATGGTGATGCTGCGTGATATTCAATTTTCATCGCATTGTGAACACCACATGGCACCATTTTATGGGCGTGTGCATGTGGCTTATTTGCCGAAAGGTGCAGTGGTAGGCATTTCCAAGTTGGCCCGCGTTGTTGATGCATATGCTAAGCGCTTGCAAATTCAGGAAGCGATGACAGCGCAAATTGCAAAAGCCATTGACGAACATCTTGATCCGCGCGGCGTTGCTGTGATGATTGAGGCTGCCCACACCTGCATGTCGATGCGCGGCGTGCAAAAGCATGATGTGGCAACCATAACCACGCAGTTCACAGGCGAGTTCAAAACCAATCCGGTGTTGCAAGCCCGCTTCATTGATATGGTGCGCGCGCCGAAGAATAGTTATTCGCTATGATCAAGGCGGATGAAACGCTTGAGCTTCAACTGAAGTTTGATGCCCAAGGTCTTATTGCGGCTATTGTGTGTGATGTGGCGGATAATGCCGTGCTGATGTTTGCTTACATGAACCGCGACGCATTTCAAAAAACACAGCACACCGGCATTGTGCATTTTTGGAGCAGATCGCGGGGCCAACTTTGGAAAAAAGGCGAGACTTCAGGCGAGACTTTCGCAGTGAAAGAACTTCGTGTGGATTGTGATCAGGATGCACTGCTGGTGATGGTTGAACCACAAGGCAAAGGCAATGCTTGCCATACAGGGCGCCGGAGTTGCTTTTATCGGACGGTTGATGGGAATAAGTTAGAGTTCATCGCGGGGTAAGAGCCCCCTCCGCCCGTTGGGCACCTCCCCCAGCATAGCTGAGGGAGGAAATAGATCTACACGCTCCCTCAACTTGTTGGGGGAGCTGTCCGAAGGACTGAGGGGGTAACTACCCCGCACTCGCAATATACGCCTTCATGTCATTGGCTTCGCGCTCAATGGCTTCGATTCGGTATTTCACCACGTCACCAATGGAGATCATGCCGATGAGTTTTCCGGCATTGACCACTGGCAAATGGCGGATGCGATTTTCGGTCATCAACGCCATGAGTTCAATTTCGCTGTCTGATTCTGAGCAGGTTTTTACTTTTTTGGTCATCACATGAGACACTGCCAGATCAAGTGCTGCTGCCCCATCTATGGCGATGCAGCGCACCACGTCGCGCTCGGACACAATGCCATCGATGCCGCCATCTTTATTGACAATTACGATTGCGCCGATGCGTTTTTCAGAAAGTGTTTGGGCAATGCTTCGCACTTTATCAGTTGATTTTGCAGTGATCGTTCCACCACTTTTGCCACGCAGAATGTGGGATACAGACATGATGCCCTCCGTCATTGGAAGATTAGGCTATCATGCTTTGTTTTTTCTGTCCAAGAGATAGAATAAAATAAAACCCATGATGAAACCGCCAAGATGCGCCTCCCATGCGATTACTCGTTCTTCCAAAAATGCAGTGCCAGTAAAATATTGCGTCGTTGCCGTGAAGGTGGTGAGCGCCAACCACATCAGCGTGAAGCCTATGGCGGTCTGATTGGTGATGATGCCCATTGGGCTTAACGGCTTAATCAAGGCCATGTGTTCAGGCGAAGTCATGCCCCAATGGCCACCACGCGCATACATGATTGGAATTGCTGCAGCCATCACGCCAGACACACCAGCAGAAATGCCCACCATGACCAGAAACTCACCCCAATGAACGAAGAGGCTCGCTAAAGCGCCAGCCACTATCGAAAGCGCTAACAAAACCAAAAAACGCAGGTTGCCGAGTCGCAAGACAACTGGTTTGGAAAAGATGACAAGCCATAGGCTGTTAAAGCTCAAGTGCACCCAATCAGCATGAAGCAGGCCATAGGTTAACATGCTCCAATAGGCCGAACCTGTGAGTTGGTTAATGGGCTCAATACCAAATCTGGCAGGGTTGAATGCGAACACGGCATGAGTCCAGATTTGGAATTGTTCACCCTCCAGTTGAATTGTAACTTGAATTACAACCAATGTGGCAATAATCGCAACCACAATATGCGGCAGATTAGTTAAGTGCTGGGGGGCCTTATCTGATTTTTGCAAATCTAAGTTGGATTGCGGTTGATTCGTCATAACCTCTCCGGCTGGCATAGCACATGCATTTCATACACTAGACGTTCACGAATGGGACAGGCATTTTAACGCTTGTCTGGGGAGAGTTAGCATAATGCAAAAATTTGATCTGCCAGATGAAAACCATATACAAAATCAAATACTGCACCCCGGCAGCCGCCAATTGTTTCGCTATTGGGAAAGTTTGCGAGCCGAACGTGCTTGCCCCCGCAAAAGTGAACTTGATCTTAAAAATATACTGGATGTGGTGCCAAACCTCACAATTATTGAGCATAGTGCTGTCAATAAAAACTGGATGTTCCGCTTGGCTGGGACAAAAATCTATAACCTATTTAACAAGGAAATGACCAATAGAGACGCCTTGCTGGGCTTTGACAGTTTTGAGCGCGGTGTTGTGGGCAACTGCCTCGACATTAGCCAAACTCGTTTGCAACCTAGTTTGGTTCGCATGCGTTTCATTTCGGAACAGAATGAAGTGATTGCTGCCGAAATGATTGGCTTACCAATTCAAAATGGCGTGGATGGTCAAATTCAAATTTTCGGTGGGCTGTTTCCACTCCAAGATGGCGGCCTAAACGGTGCAACAGGTTTTTTGCGGCGTGAATTGATTTCAGCTCGTATGATTTGGACGGAGCACGACGCTGGTAACATGTTGCTGGGTGCCATAGGCCGAAAAGCACCTGTACAACTGCAGGTTATTCAAGGCGGATTGAACTAATATCTCAAAAAAACATACTTTGATAAGTTTGAACTTTAACTCTGCCTTTACCCAATCAATAGAGTATAGCAGATGGAACGGAACACCGTTCTATGGCGCCCGGGGAGAACGGTAAGGGCCATAAGCAGAGGTCAAACGTGAGCGCATTGAATATGGAGCACACTCCGTCGTCTGGCATGTCCAAGGCGCTCGGAATTATTTTTGGGCGCTTCATGCTCCCAGACATGTCAGAACATGCCTGCCAAGTGGTGGATGTTACGCGTGATGGAGCAACATTTATTACTGAGAATATTCCTGAAGCAGGCCAAGCTTTGGTGGCCTATCTCGAAGATATTGGCCGCGTGGAAGCGGTATCTACAATTCAAGTGTCGGGTGGTTTCCGTGTTGACTTTACGTTGCAAGGCGCAAGGTTGGAGCGTTTGCAACAGCGCATTGAGTGGTTGAAAAATCGCGACCCTGCAATCGATGACGGACGCCGCCATTCACGTTTTGAACCAACTGAAAAGCAATCTCAAATCTCGCTGCCCGATGGCCGTGTTTATAATTGTGAAGTCATCGATATTTCAGTTTCGGGTGCCGCCATTAAAACTGAAGTTGTGCCAAGTGTGGGAACTTACTTGATGCTGGGCAAAATGCGTGGGCGTGTTGTGCGCTATATTGATCAAGGGGTTGCCATGGAATTTGTTAAACAACTTGATCGCAGCCAATTGCCGGCTTTTGCAAATTCAGTTCGGCTATAAATCTTGCACATCCACAACTCCGGCTATGGCTTTAATTGCGCCTCTTATTTGAGGCGTGATGGCGAATTTTGAACCCAAACCAATTTCAACTTCGCGGCCATTGTCCATCAGCAAAGTTAAACGCACCGGGGCTTTGCCGCCGGGCTGCAATCGTTTGGCAATGGACTCCAAAGACTTCGCATCGCGTACAAACACTTGAATACCTTGAACGACAGCGGCTGCCGCTTTGTCTAAAACTTCCAAGCCTTGCAGCCGCAGCTTAATTTCTTCGCCATCAAGATCAGCCTCGACGCGGGCTATCACGGCTTTGCCGGGTTCAAGCAAATCGCGCACCACGTTAAGGGTATCTGAAAAAACGATGGTTTCAAATTGGCCGGTGGGATCAGAAAAGCCAACGAAGGCAAATTTGTTTCCGTTTTTGGAACGGCGTTCTTGTTTGTAAGTGATGGTGCCTGCAAGCTTTGCTGCAGTGGCACCGCGCGTTAAAATTTTCTCTTGGAATGACAGCCATGATTCCACGCCCAAGCGGGCCAGTGGTTTTACATATTCATCAAGCGGGTGGCCGGAGAGATAAAAACCCACGGCCTCAAATTCATGGGCCAATTTTTCCATTGGCATCCACGCATCGCGCACGGGCAAAACAAAGTCTTCACTGGCAGTTTTCATTCCACCGAACATATCATTCTGGCCTGCGGCAGCTTCTGACGCTGTGCGGTTGGCAATGCCGATGATGCTATCAATGCCATCAAGCACTTGAGCGCGGTTTGGATTGAGTGTGTCAAATG
>JAYUPT010000262.1:0-2633 GCA_043759965.1 Aestuariivirga sp.
AGGGCAAGCCCGCCAATGGTTTGGAAAGTATCGGGGTTGAGAGTGTGCGGGCTTACTGTGACACTCGCTCCCTTGCGGGCGGCGTCAAGCTTCGCATTGGGAGCGGTGTGTGAGGTGTGGGCAGTATGGTTAGAATATAAAGGTGTTGCACCTGTGCCACCGCTAACACCCTCAAACTGGCCCTCACGGTTGCACCCGTGCCACTGTGAGGGATAATTTCGTGTCGTTTTCAGGCTATCGGTTGCACCTGTGCCACCGCTCAACTCACCTGTGCCACCGCGTTTTAAATCTTGAGGCTTCCATTGCATGAAAAGCTTGGAAGGCAGCGCGTTTGTTACATCGCATTTGAGAGCCGTCACACGCCATTCACTTGCATGGGGCAGCTTGCAGTTAAAGCCGCCCTTGGATCGGCATTCAATGAAGCCAAGTTGCTCAAGTTCTTTCAGTGCCCGGGCGGCGGTGCTTTTGTCTCGATTGATACGGTCTGCCAACATTTGGGCGCTCAAGAGAATGCGGCCATTGTTTGAGCCGTCAAAGCCAAAGCAAACTTCAAGATATGCGGCTCTTGCGTTAGGTGACAGTGAACGAAACGCCAATGACTGCATGATGTATCTTTCAACAGCAACAAAACTGCCAAGAGCACCCTTTGAGCGCCCCTTCTTGTCTGCGCGGCGCGTCATTGATCGCCGCCTTTCTGCAACAGGCCATGAGCCTTGGCTTTTGCGCTGGCCTTTGCCATTGCATCGGCCAGCGCTGGCAGGTGATTGAGCGTCGCACCTAGTCCTTTCGGGCTTGGCCAATATTCTCCATTATCTGCTTGATGAAAATTGCGCGAATCAACCAGCGCTTTGCCCTTGTGCTCGACTAGTGAGACGCGAAAGGCTTCACGGTTGTTCTTTTCCCACTGTGAGATGGTCAAAGGCAGCTGCAAGGCCCCTGTAGAATCTTTGGGTGCGGTTTTTGCATTTTCCGCAGCAACGGGAAGCGGAAGGGCCGAAGCCCCTCCACGGTCAATATTTGAGGTTTGGGAGTCCATTGTTACGCGGCCTCCCTTTCGGTCGATTGCAATTCATGACCTTCAACGTGAAGCAAAGTCACAGGGCCAGCGAGCCGATAGCGGGCATGATTGCCGCCGTCATGCGGTTCGCGCGTCGTTTCAATCGGAACGCCAAAGCCACGCAAATCAAATATATAAGCGCCAAGCCTTACGGCCCAACCAGCTTTGAAAGTTTCGAGACTCGTTATGCCTTTGGTGCCAGCTTCAACCAGCGCCAAAATAGTTTGAGCCTCGCGGCCTGTGACCGTGATTGCAGGGTCATCGCCAACTTGGAATGTTACTTTGATCTGTGTGCGGCCTCTCATTGCATCACCTCACGGCTAAAAGAGGTGACTCGGTTGCAACTATCCACTTGCCACCGAATGCGCTCACGGCCACGGTGGGAGTTTGCCCATGCGAAAAGTGGCAACGGATTTGGATTGATTTTTTGATGAAAAGTAGTATTCGTCATGATGCTAATTCCTAAGAATGCCGAAACACAAATTTCCCCGTTGCCCTGTAAGGCTTCGGGGTTTTGCGTTTCAGGCGGCAAGTTTGTGAGGGTTTGCAGTTGGCAAGGCGTCAATCCATGCCTTCAAGTCGTCAATGCGAATGAGCGAACGGCGTCCTGATTTTCTTAGGGGCAGTTCGCCTCGGTTGATAGCCTCATAAAGGCTAGAGCGACCAACGCCTGCACGGCGGGCGGCTTCGTTAATGGGAATGGCAAGTTCCATAGTGTTTTCTCCAATCCACCACCAGCGCGATACAAGCGGGTTTCAGTGGACAAGGGAGAGATTGCGCCTCGCATTTGGCGCAGAAAACTAGCAGAAGGCGCAGAAGGTTCTGCTATGCTTTTGCAACGGCCTGAAGTGCGCGGCGCATAGTATCTTTTGATACGGTGCCTAAATTGTCTTGACTCATTCCGTGCACAAGAGAGTCAATATTGTCGGACCAACGTCCAGGGCCAATTTTCAACAAATAATTTTCCGCTTTTTTTCGTTGTTCTGGCGGTCGATGAGGTGTTCGAACAACTTGTCTAGTGGGTGACTTTGTAACTTCATTTTGAGGTTGGAGCTTTGGCATTTTTACAAATGCTTCATTGGAAAAAGCAGCCAATCTTAGTTCTGCAACTCTGCACTGCTCACTGATTTCTAAATGAATATCTGCAATGCGACGTTCGACTTCTCGCAATAAACCTGCATGAGCATTGGGCCTTATTTTCTCCCATCGGACCTCAAAAAGCGGTCTCCATCGCACCAGAAACTCGTCGAGTGATTTTGAAATTGCAGGGCCAATTTCCATCGGCAATCCATCTTCTTCAGCTTTTGCAAACAGAATTGAAGTTAGCTGTTCGGTGACCGATTTTGCATCAGCAATCAACGCTGCGATATGTTGGCCGGACCCATAGACCCCACGCCCCATCATCTGGTTACCAATGCCGTCTAAATTTCTGACGAGTTTGGTTTCCGCCCGTTTGAGTTCTAGGCTTTGCCAAGCATCAAAATATTCACTTTTGGGGTTTCCCATCGCCAACTGCACCTGTTGAGCACCATGTGAATTGCAGGGCGGGCGGCGGTGCGGCCACTTTTCGGGGATC
>JAYUPT010000263.1:0-6593 GCA_043759965.1 Aestuariivirga sp.
GGCCCAATTACGCGCCAGCTGCTGGACCGTATCGTGTCTGACGTGCCTTTCATCGTCGGCTGCTTTGATCACCACACCATGTGGGCCAACACCAAGGCGTTGGAAGCTGCGGGAATTATGCGCGGGCGCGCACTTCCCACCGGCAATGAAATCGTGCTGGACTCGGATGGCATCGCCACGGGCGAATTGCGCGAACCTGCCGCTTATATGTTGGTGCAAGCCCTCACCCCCACCGGTGGGCGCGAATGGCTGGGCATGACCACGGGTGAAAATCCCAATCCACCCGCAACCGCAGAACAACTCCGCGTTGATGAGGCCTTGATGATAAGCGGCATCAAACACGCCAACGCGCTGGGCATCACCTCGATGCATAATATGGATGGCAATTGGTATCAGTTGGAACTTCTGAAAAACATTTTAGATCGCGGCGAATTAAACGCCCGCATCGAAATTCCCTTCCACCAGAAAAACACTTTCGATATTGCTAGGGCGGATGAAGCCGCCGATATGCACGCTGCATTTAAGGGAGACATGCTGCATTCCGGCCGCGTGAAAATCTTCATGGATGGCGTGCTCGAAACATTAACCGCGCTGACGCTGGATGATTACCCCGGCCACCCGGGCAACAAAGGCGCGCCACTTTTCACGGCGGCGGAGTTCAACGCGCTAGCCGCCCGCATTGATAAACACAAACTGCAAATCAGCGTCCACGCCATTGCCGATGGCGCCGTGCGCCGCACACTGGATGGTTATGAATTTGCGAGGGAAGCAAATGGAGTACGCGACAGCCGCCACCGCATTGAACACATCGAACTGATTGACCCCGCCGATGTGCCACGCCTGAAGCAGTTGGGCGTTATCGCTTCGTTGCAACCCGTAACGGCGGTCGGCGTGCCCGGCATTCCCAAGGAACCGATCCTCAGCCGTATCGGCGCTAAACTGCCTTGGTCTTACGCATGGCAAACCTTACGCAACACTGGTGCCACCATAGCCTTCAGCAGCGATTGGCCCATCGCGCCGTTAAGCCCATTTTTGGGAATTCAAGCCGCCATGACTTGCGTGCCCCCAAATGCCAACTGCCCAGATCAGCGCCAAAGCCTAATGGATTGTATCCATTCGTTTACGCTGGCAGGGGCGGAGATGGAATTTATGGAAGACCGTAAAGGCATGTTGAAAGCCGGATACTTGGCCGATGTGGTGGTGCTGGATTCTGATTTGGAAGACACTGATCCGAATAAGATGCGGAATGTGAAGGCTGTGATGACGGTGTGTGATGGGCGGGTAGTTTGGGAGGGGTGATCTATAACCCAAAACTTACCTAACCTGAACCAAGTGACTTGTAAAAGGTGGCAAGCAGCTCACCAGCGAAAGCACCCCATTTTGCGTACAGGGGGCTTTTGATCCTTACCATCATCCGAATTAGATTGCTTTGCAATACTGCCTTCAAGTCCAAGCTGGTTTGCGTTATGATTGATTAGTTGCAAGCCTTTTGAAGTCAGCTGTACACCATTAAAGATGTATCCACCGTCAAACTCTTGGATACTCCCCCTCTGAAATCACTCCCTCATTTATCATAAAATGCAACACATCACAAAAATCTTGCAACACATGTTCTTCGTCACCGATCCGCATACCCATAACTTCAAAGGCGCTTGAAGAATCGTAATCGACACGTCTTAATCCTTGAGCGGCAAGCTCAAACAGGACTTGTCCTAAAATGTAATAACGATACTCAATTTTCGAATCCAATTTGTCAAATTTATCTTGCACAATATATCTTTCACTTTCCCGCAAGCGGCATCATCTCGAACACTTTCGCTTCTTTCGCCGCTGCTGCAACATCTCCTCGCCGCAACGCCAAGCGAGCGCGATCGGTTTTGAACACACCTTCTTTTGCAACTATATGCGACCAAGGTGAATCATCATTGATAATCATCACTTCAACTTCGGCTGCATAGCGGCATTCGTGGATGAACTGCAATTTAGTCTGGTTCATTGCAAAATCATAATGCTTAATCTCGATCCACGAAAGGGACCTCATCCGGCGCGTTGCGCCACCTTCCCCAGAGGGGAAGGGCATAGTTTGACACCGCTCTAAAACATTTCACCCTTCTCCTTTGGAGAAGGTGCCCGAAGGGCGGATGAGGTCCCTTTGCTAAAAGCGGCCCCTTGCGTTCCCTATACGTTCCATGTTATCCTCCTCCCATGGCCAAAGCTCAATCTAATTTCGTCTGTCAATCCTGCGGGGATATAACCCATAAATGGTCGGGCCATTGTGAGGCGTGTGACAGTTGGAACACCATCACTGAAGAACGCTCAGGCCCTCCGGCTTCTGGCGCTAAGGGGGCTTCGCTTCCCAAGGGCCGTATTGCCAAGCTGGTGGAGCTGAAGGGCGAATCTCCGGCCCCGCCGCGCATTGAATCGGGCATCACCGAGTTAGACCGCGCTACAGGTGGCGGCTTTGTGCCGGGATCTGCGGTGTTGATTGGGGGCGACCCTGGTATCGGCAAATCCACGCTGCTCCTGCAGGCGCTGGCAGCACTCGCTAACAAGGGCGAGCGCGTGATTTATGTGACGGGCGAAGAAGCCATCGCCCAAGTGCGCATGCGCGCTTCGCGGCTCGGCCTTGAAAATTCTAACGTCCTTCTGGCTGCAGAAACCAATGTCTCCGACATTATCGCTACACTCAACGAAGGCGAAATTCCGTCCGTGGTGGTGATCGACTCGGTGCAAACCTTGTGGTCCCCCGCTGTCGAATCCGCCCCCGGCACAGTCTCGCAACTCAAAGCCGGGTCCGAGGCCATGGTGCGCTATGCTAAAACCAAAGGCGCTTGCGTTTTGCTGGTGGGCCATGTCACTAAAGACGGCCAGATTGCCGGACCCAAAGTGATCGAACATTTGGTTGACACTGTGCTTTATTTTGAAGGCGACCGTGGCCACCAGTTCCGCATTTTGCGCGCCGTGAAAAATCGCTTCGGCCCCACCGATGAAATTGGCGTGTTTGAAATGTCCGATTTAGGATTGCGCGAAGTCACCAATCCATCGCGCCTGTTCATGGGGTCCGCCGAACGCGCGGCGCCCGGCACTGCTGTGTTCGCTGGCATTGAAGGAACAAGGCCGCTGCTGGTCGAAGTGCAAGCCCTCGTCGCCCCCTCACCCCTCGGCACCCCGCGCCGCACGGCTGTGGGCTGGGACACGACGCGGCTCAACATGATTCTCGCCGTGCTCGAAGCCAGAGCCGGAGTCTCGCTCTCTAATCACGATGTTTATCTCAATGTGGCAGGTGGCCTTCGCCTTAAAGAAACTGCCGCTGATTTGGCTGTGGCTGCCGCCCTGCTCTCCTCCCTGTCCGACACTGTGATCCCCCACGGCACGGTGATCTTTGGCGAAATAGCTCTCTCCGGTGCCATCCGCCCCGTGGGTCAAACTGAGTCGCGGCTGAAGGAAGCTCAAAAGCTAGGTCTTGGTGATGCCATCATCGCCGATCAGGGTGAAAAGCCAATTAAGGGCACCATAAACGCCAAACAGGTGAGCACGGTGGCCGATTTGGTCGCTTGGGTGGCGTCAAGGTCGAAGGGATTGCGACGGATTGCTTAAAACGCAATTCACCGCTAGCTCTGCCCACGATTGTTTTATATAGAGAGGCCTCACATCAGCTTCAGCAGGATTCCCCATGTCCTTACAATATCTCGATTTCATTCTACTCGGCATTATGATCATCTCCGGTCTTTTGTCATTGGCCCGCGGTTTCACCCGCGAAGTGCTCTCGCTCATCGCTTGGGGCCTTGCGGCGGCAGCGGCTTATTTTGCCGCCATGCAGCAACCTTTATTGGATTTGGTTTTGCCGCATGTCGATAAACCCATCATTGCGCAAATCGCCGTGGCGGCCACGGCGTTCATTCTGGTGCTGATTGTAGTATCGGTGATCAGCGTCAAAATATCAGACCGTGTGGTGGATAGTTCGGTGGGCGCGTTCGACCGCACACTTGGTTTCTTCTATGGTCTGCTGCGCGGCCTCGTGTTGGTTTCAATCGCTTATCTGTTTTACGGCTGGTTGCTGCCCGTTGATCGCCAAGAAGATTGGGTGCGCAATGCCGCAAGCCTTCCAATCATTCGCTCGGTAAGCAACGCCATGCTGGGCCTCATGCCGCCAGACATCGCCGAAAAACTTTCGAACTCCACTTTGATTGGTAACCCCGATCTGCCGGTAAGTAAGTCTGCAACGGCACCCGCACCTGAAACAGGCTCAGGCTATTCCAATGGCGAAATAAAAAGTCTCGATAATCTCGTTGAGGGCACAGGTGCAGCACCCGCTCAAGATCCCGCATTCGGTCAAGGCACAACTCAGCAATGACCCAGACTCTTGCGAACAATGATTTTGATTTAGATGGTGACACACTGCGCGAAGAATGCGGTGTCTTCGGCATATTTGGCCATGCAGATGCAGCAGCCCTCACCGCCCTCGGCCTCCACGCATTGCAGCATCGCGGCCAAGAAGCAGCAGGCATTGTCACGTTCGATGGTGACCGTTTTAATTCTGAACGCCGCATGGGTTTGGTGGGTGACCACTTCTCATCTGAAAAAGTAATCAACCGCTTGAAAGGCAACATGGCGCTTGGCCATGTGCGCTATTCCACAACCGGCGAAACAATTTTGCGCAATGTGCAGCCCTTGTTTGCTGAACTTGCTGCAGGCGGCATTGCCACCGCCCACAACGGCAATCTCACCAATGGCCTCACATTGCGTAAAGATTTAATCGCCCAAGGTGCAATCTATCAATCCACGTCTGATACTGAAGCGATCTTGCATCTGGTGGCGCGTTCCAAAAAAAACCGCCTCATTGAGCGTTATATTGATGCGCTGCGGTCCCTCGAAGGTGCTTATGCATTGGTGTCTCTCACCAACAAAAAACTTATTGGTGCCCGCGATCCGCTTGGCATTCGCCCGCTTATGCTGGGGGAATTGAACGGGGCATATATTCTTTGTTCTGAAACTTGTGCACTTGATATTATCGGCGCAAAATTCGTGCGTGAAGTTGAAAACGGCGAAGTGATTGTCATTTCAGAAGAGGGCATTGAATCGCATCATCCCTTCCCAAAACAAAAAGCCCGCCCTTGCATTTTTGAATATATTTATTTCTCCCGCCCAGATTCAGTTTTGGGTGGCCGCTCGGTTTATGATGTGCGCAAAGCCACCGGCAAACAGTTGGCCTTGGAAGCCCCCTGTGATGCGGATGTGATTGTGCCCATCCCCGATTCCGGGGTGCCAGCAGCTTTGGGTTATGCGCAAGCCTTGGGCATTCCGTTTGAGCTTGGCATCATCCGCAATCATTATGTGGGCCGCACCTTCATTGAACCCACGCAGCACATTCGCTCGCTCGGCGTAAAGCTCAAACACAACGCCAACCGCGCTGTGGTTGCTGGCAAGCGCATTGTGTTGCTGGATGACTCAGTGGTGCGCGGAACAACGTCCATTAAAATTGTTCAAATGATGCGTGAAGCAGGTGCCAAAGAAGTGCATATGCGCATCGCCAGCCCGCCAATTAAATTCCCCGATTATTATGGCATCGACACGCCAGAACAAAAATCACTCCTCGCCGCCAGCCATAACCTAGAAGAGATGCGTAAGTTCATCGGTGTTGATTCCTTGGCATTTATTTCGGTGGATGGCATTTACAAGGCGGCAGGCTATGAAGCCCGCGATAATGTGAATCCACAATTCACCGATCATTGCTTCACAGGTGATTACCCAACCCACCTCACCGATTTGCAGGGTGAAAACCCCAAGCAACAACTTTCCCTGCTTGCTGAAGCGGGCTGATGTTGTTCGGCAAAGGGACCTCATCCGGCCCGTTGGGCCACCTTCCCCAGAGGGGAAGGGTGAATTTATGCAGCTCCCTAAATAACTTCACGCTTCTCCTCTGGAGAAGCTGTCGCAACGCGACTGATGAGGTCCCTTACTTCGAGTATTATATATGACTAATCTTCTCTCTAACAAAATCGCCCTCGTCACTGGCGCATCACGCGGCCTTGGTCGCGCCATTGCGCTCACTCTTGCCAAGCAAGGGGCCCACATCATCGCCACGGCCCGCACCCAAGGCGGGCTTGAAGAATTGGATGATGAAATCAAAGCTGCGGGATCATCGGCAACATTGGTGCCGATGGATATCACAGATTATCCAGCCATCGATCGCTTGGGCGCTGCCATTTTTGAACGCTGGAAAAAACTTGATGTTCTGGTCGGCAATGCTGGCACGTTGGGCAAGCTCACCCCCCTGCCCCATATCGATCCAAAAGTGTGGGATGATGCTATCGCAGTCAACCTCACAGCTAACTACCGCCTCATCCGCTCCATGGACCCATTGCTGCGTCTGGCACCACATGGTCGCGCCATCTTTGTAACATCAGGCCTCGCCAATAAATGCTGGCCCTATTGGGGCACCTATTCGATTTCCAAAGCCGCTTTAGAAGCGATGGTAAAAACCTATGCCGCTGAAATGGCAACCACCAAAGTGCGCGCCAACCTCTTCAGCCCCGGTGCCACCCGCACCAAAATGCGGGCCACTGCCATGCCCGGCGAAGACCCCATGACAT
>JAYUPT010000264.1:0-2625 GCA_043759965.1 Aestuariivirga sp.
GGCATCTTGAAGAAAATGATGAAATTCGGCGCGTTACAGCGGGTGATATGCTGAAGAACTTTGGCAAAGCCACCCGCTCTTATGGCCTCTCCAATGAAACCGAATTTATGAAAGGGGGTGATTAGAAGAACGCTAGAAGAATAAAATATCCAATATTTTCAATTGGATGAATGAGAAGAAAGAAGAACTGGAATAGCCCCTAAAAAATAAGGCCAATGTTCCACCCAATATATATTCTTCTTATTCTTATTTCTTCTTTCCTAGAGAAACATGGGTTTATCATTCTTCAAATTATACTTCTCATTCATCCTAAAGGACAGGAACAATGAAACAATCAACTGAACCAATGGCTGAAGTTTTAAATGAATTACTAACCGCCCTCAATCCTGTGGGCATCACCAAAGCAAGGCCGAAAGTAAGAATATTTGCCAAGCCCAAGGGGAAGCCAAGTATTTTCAACGCCCTAGCTAACATTATCGGCGGATAACCCGTCCGTCTAACCAAAAGGAATACTGAAATGTCTGATATCACACTCCAAAACAATTACCCTGAAGTTGGTTTAGAACCAGCTTTCCATGCACCTAATGGCTATATTATCGGCGGTCAGGCTGAACATGAAAAATATCCGCATTGCGCGGAGCTAAAAACGCTTGCTGATGCGCTCGATTATGGGCGGACTGAAGGTTTGAGCATCAACCAGTTTCGCACCAACCCGCATGAAGAGGACCGTGCATCCACACATGACCGCAAGGTGCGTGAACGAGTTGATGGCTTTCAGCGGAACTTTGTTGTGAAGTTCGACAATGCGCTGGCTAGCGTTAAAACTGCTTTGCAACGGGTTGAAGATGGCATTGCAGAGAAGGCCGGGTTGAAGCCTAACATGGCAATTGCCAATCTCACTGTCGGCACATTGCAAGGCATGAAGAATGACGGTGAACGTATGGCCGCTGTCAACGAGATGGTTGATGATGGTGATTATGAAACGCTGGCGACGTTGATGGCTGTTCCCCGTTTTGCAACACAGCTTCCCCGCGAGTTTCTTAACGGCTTGCGCGAACGGGTGTTCGCCAAGGTTGACCCCCAAGGTTTTGAGCTACGCGACCACCTGAAGGTTGTGTTGGAGCGTGCCGATAAGGCGTCATTTGCTTCGCTTGATATGTTTCATGACCTTCGCTCCGGCACCGCGCCCGGCGAATGGCGCGAACGTGCCAAGCAAGCTGCACTGGCTGCTGAACGCGACCGGCTAGCCAACAAACGCTAACTTGAATGGCAAAGGGGGCTGGTTAGGCTGGCCCCTGTCATTGTGGGCAAAGGAGTAATTGAAATGGGTCACATATCTTCTAACAAGTCACTAGCGCAATTGACTGAAATGAAGGCCAAAGAGCTAACCGAACTCGACAGGTTGCTAAGCGAGCGTGAATATCTCGAACGTAAGCTGAAGCTAAATGCTGAATGTATCGACTTCATGAAGTTTTCGCTTCAGCGCCGAGAATATCAGATTGCCGAAAACGCCCATCTTGTAGGGCCTTGGTCAGTTGGCTTTTACAGCCACGATGCGGATTAACGACAATGCCCAACGACAAACAAACCAAAGATTTGCTGGCAATGCTTGTTGCTGAACATGAATGCCAAGCTGTCATTGAAACCCTACCCGCTGGCGATGCCAAACTTCTTGAATGGCGCGGCATGATAGATGAACTGGCTGTTCAGATCGACGGCGCATTGCGGAGCTATGGTTTCGATGATGTTGCTGAAGTCAAATCCCGGCTGCACTTGCCGGTGCAACGAATGTTTCGCGCTCGCCAAGCTGCTTTTGACCATATCGTGCAACTGGCGCGTGAACATGAATTGGATAAGCAAAATGACCGGCTGGAGTGACTTTCCCCCGCCTTCAATTGCGGATAATGGCGGTTGGGGTGCGCCCCTGCCCGGCGAAAATGCGGCAATACCTGAAACCCCTCCCCCCTCCCCGGCATTGCCAAAGGCTAGCCGTAGGATGCGATTGCATAGCGTTTCCGATGTAAAACGCGAGTTGCGGCGGCTGTATGTCTAAGCTCGCAATGGCACCATTAAATCAGCCGATGCAACTAAGCTGGCGTATTTGCTTAACATGCTGGCTAACTTGATGGTGGACAGCGAGCTAGAGGAACGGGTGAATGCTGCCCTTGGCGAAAGCAAAGGCAAATGAGGCGGCGCGGCCTTCACACGGCTGTTGCCAAGCTAGAAGCCAAGCGGCGCAACCGGCGCTCGCCACGGCCAATCATCTTTGCGCTTTATCCTGAAGAAGAAGCTGGCGAAATTATTGGTTTGCAAAATGGCCGCGATAACGTGCCGCGCCTGTTTGGCGAAGCGTGCCTTACGGCGTTTGCAGAGCGCGCCAGCCGGGCGCTGAACGGCGCTCGCATCATGTTTGCTCAATATGCCCTGCCAGAGCCGCAAGATGCTATCCTAGCGCCTGTGGCTGTCCCGGTGGCACCAATCCCCCAGGTCGAAGCGGAACACGTCCGCGACTTCTTTCAGACGGCTTGGTTGGGCGGTCGCTGATACCGCTAATCGAGCATCCAAACCCTGAAGAAACTAGCCACTCGTTTTACTTCATTATTGGCATTGAGCTTTGGCATATTA
>JAYUPT010000265.1:0-6570 GCA_043759965.1 Aestuariivirga sp.
AGGCCTTACGCGAAGTTCTATCGGGCAAACCATCAGCCTTCAGTGATGCCGCTTTGATGACCACGGGTGCAGCATTGGTTGTGGCTGGCAAAGCAGCGGATATAAAAAGTGGAGTGAATGCTGCGCGTGAAGCGCTGAAATCTGGCGCTGCAGCGAAGGCGCTTGCGCGTTTGGTTGAGGTTTCAAACAGCTGATGCCCACCATTCTTGATAAAATTGCGGCCTACAAACACGAAGAAGTTGCAGCAGCAAAAAAACGCGTTTCACTCAGCACTTTAGAAGCGCAAGCCAAATCCGCATCCGCACCGCGCGGATTTCACAAGGCCCTGCAAAATAAAATCGCGGCTGGCCAATATGCCTTAATTGCTGAAATTAAAAAAGCCAGCCCTTCAAAAGGTTTAATCCGAGCAGACTTTGATCCGCCAGCTCTAGCCAAAGCTTACGCTGAAGGCGGGGCCGCTTGTCTCTCAGTTCTCACCGATACGCCATCATTCCAAGGCGCACCAGAATTTCTTAACCTTGCCCGCAACGCCTGCGCCCTGCCCGCACTTCGCAAAGATTTTATGCTCGACACTTATCAAGTGGCCGAAGCCCGTGCTTGGGGTGCTGATTGTATTTTGCTCATTATGGCCATGATAGAAGATAGCTTAGCCTCCGAACTGGAAGCAGCCGCATTTGAATTTGGCATGGATGTTCTCATTGAAGTGCACGATGAAGCCGAAATGCTCCGTGCACTGACATTAAAATCTCCCATGATCGGCATTAACAATCGAAACTTGCATACATTCGAAACATCACTCGCCACAACCGAGCGTTTGGCCCCAATGGTGCCGAAAGACCGCATGGTGGTGTGTGAAAGCGGATTGTTCTTAAATACAGATTTGGCGCTTATGGCCCAAGCGGGTGTCAACACATTCTTGATCGGTGAAAGCCTGATGCGGCAGGAGGATGTTTCTGCCGCCACCCGTGCTATATTAGCCAAATGAGCAAGCTCACCCATTTGGATGCCCTCGGCAATGCCCACATGGTTGATGTGTCGGCCAAGGACATAACCACGCGCAGTGCCACCGCGCGGGCCCGTGTTTTGATGCTGCCAGGAACATTAGCCCTCATCACCAGCGGCACTGCCAAAAAGGGCGATGTGCTGGCCACTGCTCGCCTCGCAGGAATCATGGCAGCTAAAAAAACCTCTGATCTCATTCCACTCTGTCACCCACTCATGATTTCAAAAGTGTCGGTCGATTTCACCATCATCGAAAACGCCATTGATGTTGAAGCCACTGTAAAAGTTGAAGGCAAAACTGGTGTTGAGATGGAAGCCCTCACTGCGTGTTCTGTGGCCTGCCTCACGCTTTATGATATGGTGAAAGCCGTTGATCGTGGCATGAAAATAACCGACTTGCGCCTCATCGAAAAATCTGGCGGCAAGTCTGGTTTGTTTAAGGCGGAATAGCTATGGCGCTTATGCCCGTGGCAGAAGCCCTCGCCCGCATTCTGGCAACAGCAAAACTTTCCTCCGCCGAAAGCATAAAACTTGAAAACTCATTCGGCCGCATTCTCGCTAGCGATCTAAAAGCCAAGCGTGATCAGCCGCCCTTCCCGTCCTCAGCAATGGATGGCTATGCATTGCGCCATGCTGATATTGCCGCTCCTCTCAAATTGATTGGCGTTTCAGCTGCGGGTCGTGCTTTCAAAGGCACAGTTAAAGCGGGCGAGGCCGTCCGCATTCTAACTGGTGCGCCCCTGCCCAAGGGTGCCGACACCATTGTCATTCAAGAAAACACAAAACTCGAAGGTTCCACACTCATCATCTCCGAGCCAACGAGTTTGGGTAAAAATATCCGCGTGCAAGGATTAGATTTCAAGCGCGGCGATGTGCTGGTGCCTGCTGGCACAAAGTTCAATGCCCGCGATATTGGCCTAGCAGCCGCAGGCAATGCTGCAACACTCCGTGTACGGAGAAAACCACGACTGGTCCTCTTCACCACTGGCGATGAACTGGTGTTGCCGGGTCAAACACCGCGCGCCGATCAAATCATCTCGTCCAACAGCCACGCGCTTTCAGCCATGGCAAAAGCTTGGGGTGCAGAAGTCATCAATCTTGGAATTATTGGAGACACGCTAAAAGCGACGATGGCTGCTATTCAAAAAGCCGATGGAGCAGATATCTTAATCACCACGGGCGGTGCTTCAGTTGGCGACCATGACTATGTGCAAGAGGCACTGAAAAAATCAGGCGTTAAAATTGATTTTTGGAAAATCGCCTTGCGACCCGGCAAACCTTTAATGTTTGGCACCAAAGGTAAACTGCGTGTTCTCGGTCTGCCTGGCAATCCCGTTTCTGCTCTCGTCTGCGCTCGCATATTTTTGCAGCCACTGCTAAACACAATACAGGGTCAAACAGAAAAAACCCTTGCTGTTACTGCTCGCCTGGGCGCTGCACTTCCAGCCAATGATAATCGCCAAGATTATTTACGCGCAACACTCGAATTTGCAGCCGATGGCAGCCGCATAGCTTCGCCATTCTCCAAACAAGACTCTTCCATGCAGCGCACTTTGCGCAACGCTGATTGCCTGATCATCCGCGAGCCTAATGCGCCCGAAGCCCATACCGGATCGCTCGTTTCCGTACTGATGCTGGATTTCTAGCAGCCCATAACGCAAACACTTGCGGAACGAAGGCGAAACATGTATAGATGTTTTGGATTTGTTCCGATTCTGTTATGAGGTTTCACCATGCTCACACGCAAGCAACTTGAATTGCTCTTGTTCATCAATGAACGTCTGAAGGAAGAAGGTGTGCCACCCTCTTTTGAAGAAATGAAAATGGCGTTGGATTTGCAATCCAAATCGGGTGTGCACCGGTTGATTGTGGCGTTGGAAGAGCGTGGATTTTTGAAGCGCATGCCAAACCGCGCCCGTGCTTTGGAAGTGATCAAACTACCTGAATCGCATCAACCAAGCCTCACAACCAAAAAGAGCGGCTTCACACCAAATGTTATTGAGGGTTCGCTGGGTAAAGTGAAACCCATGCCCGCCGCCAATGATGGCTTCCCCCGTGCCACTGCAATTCCAATGATGGGCCGCATTGCTGCGGGTGTTCCCATCAGTGCCATACAAGATCACACCGCAAACATCATGGTGCCACCAGAAATGCTGGGCGGTGGCGAGCATTTTGCTCTCGAAGTCAAAGGCGACTCGATGATTGAGGCTGGAATTTTTGATGGCGACACTGTTGTAATCCGCAAGGGTGACACGGCCATCAATGGCGATATTGTTGTAGCACTTGTGGATGATGAAGAAGCAACCTTGAAGCGCTTGCGCCGCAAAGGTGTGTCGATAGCCCTAGAAGCCGCCAACCCCGCCTATGAAACCCGCATCTTCGGGCCAGACCGCGTGCGTGTGCAAGGCAAATTGGTGGGGCTGTTGCGGAAGTATTCGTGAGTGGGGTGTTTAATTTTTTGACCGTCATCCCGACGAAGGTCGGGAACCATTCTTAGCCCGAACTCGAATGCAAAATGGATCCCGTCCTTCGACGGGATGACGAATTTAGATTATTGGCTGTTCTACTATCACAAAAAAGAAAGCCCGGGCCGAAGCCCGGGCACCCTTGCAGGGGATTTGCTTGGTCGAGTTTAGTTCATCGCCGTCGATGAAGAGAGATATTTTTTTGGATCTAAAGCAGTGGCACCTTTGCGCACTTCAAAATGCAATTGCGGGCTTTGCACGGCACCAGTTTGACCTGCCACAGCAATCACGTCACCGCGCTTAACCGTGTCACCACGTTTTACATTCAATGATTTTGCATGAGCATAGGCTGTTACATATCCACCCGCATGGCGGATGAGAATGAGATTGCCATAGCCCTTAAGTTCGTTACCAGCATAAGCCACAACGCCACTTTCGGCAGCGCGAATACTGGTGCCTTCAGGAACCGCAATGTTAATGCCTTCATTTTTTAAACCACTTGGCTTCTTGCCAAAATCTGAAATCACTTTGCCACGCACTGGCCAACGCAGTGCAAGATTTGTGGCCGTGTCCGAAGGAATAGCAGGAACATCATTTACTGCTGCTTGCGCCTTTGGAGTGTCCATCAGGGTAGCGGAACTCTCATCAGCCGAGACTTGCGAAGAATCATCTGAAATGCTTTCGTCATCAACCACAAGTTTCTTAGGTTTAAATGATGCCGCTGCAACGCTGCCGCCCGCAGGAATGCGCAAAGTTTGGCCAAGTGAAAGTGCGCGATCTTGTGCAAAACCGTTCAAGTTCGCAATTGCAAACGGTGAAACTTTAAACTTGCGCCCAAGCGAATAAAGCGTGTCTCCATTTTCAACACGGTAAGTTGAGCCAGCCCTCATCTTCGGGCCCGCAATTGGAGCAACTTGCTCTTCTTCAGCAAGCGTCATTGGCTTTTTCTTGGTCACAAAATTTGTTTCAGGAACTTGCGCCATAGTGGCACCAGGAATACGCAACACACGGCCCGTGCTCACTGTGTATGGCTGTTCGATGCCATTGGCTTCGGCCAATTGCCGCACTGTCAATCCATTGGCTTTAGCAATCGAATAAAGCGTCATGCCTTCGGCCACGCGAACAGTAGCGCCTGTTTTCAGCATTGGCTTTTTATAAACCGGGGCCGTCTCAGTGTCAGCAACCACGGCTTCATTGGCGCTATATGTTGGTGCCTTATAGCTTTGAGTTTTATAAACTGGCTTCTTATAGCTCTGCACATAGTCATAATTTGGTGCAACGGACTTGTTCAACGGCGAACTCGCAATTGGGCTCTCCACAATTGCTTCGTCACTATAAACTAAAGCTTTTGGTGCGGCATATTTAGGTTTTACTGGTTTTACATATTTCGGAACGGATGCCGTGTAAACTGGATCAGCATCTGATGGATTATCGTAATTCGTGGAGAAGCGATCGATTGAGCTGGAGCAGCCCGAAAGCAATGCCGCTGTAATGCCCATAAAAATGAGCTTTGACGGCGAGAAGCCAAAACGGCCAACGGGCACGTTGATACGCATAGTGTTACTCCGATACAAACAAACTAAATTAACTAAACCTATTAATGACGTGTTTTGGTTAAGAGTGTGTTTATGTTGACGCAGCTTGAAAAAATTCTTGCACTTTATTCAACCACCACGCGCGCACCAATTTGCGCACGGTCAAAAAGATCAATCACATGTTCATTCAGCATTCGAATGCAGCCAGACGATACAGCTTTGCCTATGCTCCATGGTTGCGTGGTGCCATGAATACGAAACTGCGTATTCCCTAAATACATGGCGCGCGCACCAAGTGGGTTTTGCGGGCCGCCTTCCATAAAGTCTGGAATAATATGGCCTTTTTCTGCTTCGCGTTGAATCATAACCTCAGGTGGTCGCCAAGAGGGCCAAACGGCTTTGCGGCTAATGCGGTTTTGTCCCGACCATTGAAATCCCTCGCGGCCCACACCCACGCGGTACATGATGGCTTGATGACCCGGCAATATAAAATAGAGTTTGCGCTCACCGGTGCGCACCAAAATGGAACCGGGCGGCAGGTTTGTTTCAAAATAAATTTGCACTCGGTTGGGGCCGTAATGATCATCGTTCTGAAGAGCACGATTTTTTTGTTGTGGCGCAACAACCGAAACTACTTGCATTTGCTCCATGCCGCCTAAAATTGTGAATGTGTCTGGCGAAAATTGAATGTCTTTGGCTTGAGCATCAATACTGAGCGCCACAGAAAACAGCGCAGCAAGAACTATTTTACGCATAACACCACCCAAACCAACTTCGTCCCAGAGAGGATTATGCTTAAGGCCCATTAAGCCTGATTTAAGCGATATAGTTTCTGAATCATAACCAGCGCCGACTTATAGTTAATCGGGTGTTTCCATTTTGGCGCAATCTCATTCACAGGTGCCAGCACAAAGCTACGCTCCGCGATTGCCGGATGTGGCAGCACCAAGGCCTTGGCATTTCCAATTTTTAGCGGCCGCACCTGCCCATGATAATCAAGAATATCCAAATCCAAACAGCGCGGTCCCCAGCGCCTGCGCCGCCTGCGGCCTGCTTGATGTTCAATCATATGAAGTTTTTTGATCAACGCATCGGGAGAAAGTGCGGTGTCGATAATCGCAACTGCATTTACAAAGTTGGGTTGGTTGAGAACGCCGTAAGGCAGCGTTTCAATAATTTTGGAAACGCGAACCAAACGCAATGGAAACTTGTTCAGTTCCGCACAGGCCCGCTGCAACGTGGCCAGCGGCATTCCCCATGGCCCGCTGATATTGCTCCCCAACGCGATCAATATCACAGCAGTAATTCCAAATTGGTGGCAGCGTCCTTCTCAGGATCCACAACTGGAAAAACCACATGAGTAATAATGCCATCCACTGCAATCAAACTAAGTCGCTGCAAATAATCAACACCGTCAATTGCAAAGTGAGGCAATTGCAACGCTTGAGAAAACCCTGCTGCCTCATCTGACAGCAACTCATACGGTAACATATTGCGCTCAGCAAAATCAGCAATCCAGTCAGGAGCAAGCAGGCTCACCCCAAAAACATTAACGCCTAAATTTTGGA
>JAYUPT010000266.1:0-2622 GCA_043759965.1 Aestuariivirga sp.
AACAATGGGTGGAATGTTTAAGTTTGCAATCAACAATCCATTGACAAGACCAAACCCAGCGCCAACTGTGATTGCCAGAAGCAACACAAACGGCATTGGCACGGCAGGATATGCTGCTGCAAACAGCGCCGACACCATGCCGGTGAGTGCAAGGTTGGAAGCAACCGAAAGATCAATGCCACGCGTTAAAATAATTGCCATTTGAGCAAGGGCCAGCATGAACAAAAAAGATGTATCCACCATCATGCCATAAAGACTATCAAGGGTTAGAAACACTGGGGCGCGCAAGCCCACTGCCACAATGAGACTCGCAACGATAAATGCCAGTGCTGCCTCGCGTGATTTTAACCACCTCATGCCACCTTCTCCGTAGTTGCACCTGTTGCAGCAGAAACGATTTGCTCTCGCGTTGCTTGGCCTTTTGCAAAACGGTTCACAATGCGCCCCTCTTGCATAACGATGATATTATCCGACATGCCCATCACTTCCGGCAGTTCTGATGACACAAGAATGATGGCCAAACCTTTGCCCGCCAGTTCGCTCATCAATTCATGAACGGCGGCTTTAGAACCAATGTCGATGCCCTTGGTGGGCTCATCAAGAATGAGAATGGTGGGGTTGGTTGCCAGCCATTTTGCAATCACAACTTTTTGCTGGTTGCCGCCGGAAAGATTTCCGATGCGTTGGTCCCAGCTTGAGGCTTTCACTTGCAAGGCACGGCCCAAATCGCGTGTTGTGTTGCGTTCACTTTCATCTGAAAGCAAACCCTTGCTCACATGCTTTTCAAGCGAGGCAAGGGTGGTGTTTTCACGAACACCCATTTGCAAAATTGCACCCTGCACTTGCCTATCTTCTGGCACATAAGAGATGCCTTTAGCGATTGCTTCGGCTGGTGATGTGATATGAACAATAACACCTTTAACTTTGATCTCTCCTGTCAAAGGTTTTGAAATGCCAAACAAGGCTTGCATCGCTTCAGAACGCCCAGCCCCCACCAGTCCGTAAAAGCCAAGAATTTCACCTTTGCGCAAAGTGAAATTAACATCGGCAAACTCAGTCGCATTTGAAAGATTTGTAACTTCTAAAACCGTTTCACCAATAGTAGAATCGCGTTTTGGAAAAATCTGATCAATGGCGCGGCCAACCATGAGTTTCACAAGATCGTTTTGGGTTACATCTTTGATGTGACCATCGCCAACTTTTTCACCGTCACGCAAACACACCCAGCGATCTGCAACGCGGAAAATTTCGTCGAACTTGTGCGAGATGAAAAGAATGGCGCGGCCTTCTTTTTTAAGGCGATCAACAATACGAAAAAGCTCATCAATTTCACGCGCCGAAAGGGCGGCCGTTGGTTCATCCATAATCACAATGCGTGAATCATGGCTCAGTGCGCGAGCAATCGACACCAAATGTTTCTGCGCTACACCCAATTGTTTCAACGGCATTGCCGGATCAATATATGCTTCAATGGATTTCAAAATCTCATCGGCGCGGCTCATCATGGAGCCCCAATCAATCAAGCGGCCTTTGCGCGGCGCATGACCCATGAAAATATTTTCGGCAACCGTAAGCTCATCGAACATCGCCGTTTCTTGATGAATTGCAGTAATGCCTGCCTTCCATGAATCAGCAGGGCTGATGAAGGACTGCTGTATACCGTTAACTTCGATGCTACCTGCATCTGGGCGATAAATGCCTGTCAATAATTTTACGACAGTGGATTTGCCAGCGCCATTTTCTCCGATCAAAGCGGTAACCTCGCCTGCCGCCAAGGTGAAGCCAACGTTATGCAAAGCACGAACGCCAGGAAATGATTTTGATAATCCGTTGAGTTTTAGCATGTGAGAAAAAACCCGCCCCACTTTGTAAGCTGAGGCGGGCTCCAAGTTAGTTGGGAGAATTAGAATATCTTTGAGAATTGCTCGATATTCGATTTGTCGAAAGTAAATGGATCAGCCATGGCAGCATCTGCACCATCACCAATCTTAATTTCACCCATGCGGCCAGCCTTCACCGAAGTGCCAGCAGCACCTGTTGCTTCACCCTTAACAAGGGCAATCGCAATCATTGTTGCCGAGTAACCAAGGTCAATCGGGTTCCAAATTGCAAATGTGTCAGATGATCCTGCCAGAACTGCGCCCTTCATTTCCGAAGGAAGACCAAGACCAGTGACATATACCTTACCAACAAGGCCAGCATCTTCAACTGCCTTAGCAGCAGCAACGATGCCAACTGATGTTGGCGCAATGATACCTTTCAGATTTGGATAGGCTTTGATCAGGCCTTGGGTTTCGCGGTAGCTCTTATCAGCAACGTCATCACCATAAACCGTAGTGACCAAGGTCATCTTGGCATATTCTGGCTTGGTCCATTCTTTTTTCATTTCTTCGATCCAGATATTCTGGTTCGTAGCTTGGGCAGTGGCTGAGAGAATGGCCACTTCACCTTCGTTCTTCAAAGTCTTGGCCATCATCTGCACGCATTTCGAGCCGATCAATGCATTGTTCGATGGGTTCAAATGCATAATGCGACCTTCGGCAGCAACGCCTGAGTCAAATGAGATCACTTTAATGCCGCGTTCCAAGGCTTTTTTGCACACAGGCACGAGGGCATTTTGGT
>JAYUPT010000267.1:0-6565 GCA_043759965.1 Aestuariivirga sp.
CAACACATAAACTCCACGCGGGCTCCCACGCGGGTCACATGCCATGGCAAATCATATTTGATGATAACTTCTGCAATTCCCCGTTCCAGCCTGCGCGCCAGAACGATAAGGGAAGCAAAAGTCTCCTCAATGAAAAATTCTTTCAACACAGCTTTAATCAAAGCCAGTTGAATGCGGGAACCTGAAAGCGTGGTGCCGATGCCAGAACGGCCATCGCCACGTTTTTTCAGATAATCTTGAATGCGCGATGCTACATCAGCGCTGAAACCATAAACCGCAGCCGGAATGCCACCCGCAATGGGTTTACCAAAAACCAACCCATCGGGCTTCAATCCATAAGAATATCCGCGCGGGCCTGATGACAATGTGTGCGTTTCATCAAAAATCAACAGCGTGCCATATTTAATCGTCAGTGTACGGAGCGTTTCTAAGAACCCTGCATCTGGCAACACCATGCCCACATTGGTCATAATCGGTTCAGCCAACACACACGCCACATCACGGTCTTTTAATGCGGCTTCAAGTGCCGCCACATCATTAAACTCAACCACTTTGGTATGAAGTGTAAGATCACGAGGCTCTCCCACCAAACCTTCTACCATAGTCACCACACCATTATCAGCGGTCACAAACGTGTCATCCACGCAGCCATGATAGCAGTGATTGAAAACCAAAATCTTAGAGCGCCCTGTTATAGCGCGGGCCCAGCGCAACACGGCGCGATTGGCATCAGACGCGGTGGCCGTCACTTGCCAGAAAGGTAAACCAAATCGCTCCGCCAGCAATTCGCCCACTTCGATGGCATCAGGTGAAGGCAGCATGGTGGTGAATCCATTTGCGGCTTCAGCAGCCAAAACATCAGCCACCGCCTTTGGCGCATGGCCAAACATGGCCCCGGTGTCGCCTAAACAAAAGTCAGCATACTCATGGCCATCAACGTCATAAAGCGTGGCCCCCTGCGCGCGTTCCACAAACAGCGGAAACGGCAAGCCCCAATCCACCATCCAATGCATAGGAACACCACGCAGCCAATTGCTTGAAGCCTTCACGGAGAGCGCCTGAGATTTGGGGTTACGTTGAACATAGAGCTTGGTTTCCTGCTCCAACATGGCCTTAATGGCACTGTCCGTTATTTTTGACTTCACGATTACCTTGCGCGTTATTGACGATGGGCTTGCTTGTAGCTGGTGGCACAGGCTAAACCAACCCCCAAGCTTCGCACTGCACCATAAGGGGTTAAAATGAGCCGCATCGCCTATGTAAATGGACACTATCTGCCGGAAGACCAAGCCAAGGTTTCAATCTTTGATCGCGGCTTTTTGTTCGCCGATGGCGTCTATGAAGTCACCCCGGTGGTGAACGGCAAATTGGTCGATCACGATGCCCATAATGAACGCTTAGAGCGCTCACTCAGAGAATTGCAAATGGCCTGGCCCTGCAGCAGGCAAGAATTAACCACAGTTCACACTGAATTGATTGCGAAGAACAACCTTAAAGAAGGTATAATTTATATGCAGGTGACGCGTGGCGTGGCCGACCGCATGTTCAATTTTCCAAAGGATATAAAGTCATCACTGGTGGCCTTCCCACAAGTGATGAACCTCGTCGATAACCCCAACGCCAAAACCGGTGTGAAGGTGGTGACGACGCCAGACATTCGCTGGCTGCGGAGAGACATAAAATCCATCATGCTGTTGGCTCCCGTACTGGGCAAACAAGACGCTTATGAAAAAGGGGCTGCCGAAGGCTGGATGGTGGAAGATGGTTATATAACCGAAGGTACATCATCGAATGCTTATATTGTGGTCGGCAACAAAATCATCACGCGGCCCCTGAGCAACCGCATTTTGGCCGGCTGCACCAGACGCGCCCTGTTCCGCATGGCTTCAGAGCATGGCGTAGAAATCGAAGAACGCCTGTTCACACCAGAAGAAGCCTACAAAGCCGATGAAGCATTTTTGACGAGTGCCAGCCAATTCGTAATGCCCATCACCGAAATCGACGGCCACAGAATTGGTGGCGGACAAGTTGGGCCAGTGGTGCGGAAGATGCGGGAGTTGTTTCTGGAAGAGGCGATGAAATAATTCTCTGGTCCTTGTGAGGTGAGTCATAATAACTGTCGTTCTAATCTTGGTATTCGCCTTCATCGGTTTTGGAGGGAGTAAACTCGCGCAAGCTTTCGTCATAAACCCTAAAAAAGCCAGTTTCCCTAATAACTCCGTTAGAATCGCGGTACCTAATTTCTCCAACAAGATAAAGCTTGTACTCTCCAAAGGTTTCATCAAAAGCACTGTGTTGGCTTTTGCAAGTAACCGTGAAAAAGTGCCGCTGACCGCTTACCAGTTGAATTTCAACAATAGGAATTGCGCTCGCACTTATACCAGGAATTTCCCAGTCATTATTTTTGTTTCGACGCGGAAGGTCGGCACCGAAAGCAACAATCCAAGCCGGGGTTTCGCCCACATTTACAACAGTAACCCACGCCTGCTGAAATCCTTCCTCGTTGATAAATGGACCTTGAGTGAACCGTACCTTTACATAGGGACGATGAGTTGCGTTGAATTCCTCACGAGCAAGTTTGATAGCGCGGGCACTAATTCGACCTTGCCAAAAACTAATTGAAGTAAGGACTACCGTGAAAACGGCTATAAGAATTGTTGAAGCGGTGACCCAATTACTGTCAGTGAAGGAATGAAACCAATTGATCACGATGCACCAACTACCTTCACATGACCCGCCCACTGAGGAAAGGGATTTATTCATTTTGCCACCACTTCAATCTTCACTTTCAACGCCTTCATCACCGAGGCAATCGTTTCAAACCGTGGCTTGGCTCCCGGGGCCAGAGCTTTATACAGGCTCTCACGCCCCAGCCCTGCATCCTTTGCCACCTGCGCCATGCCGCGGGCTTTGGCTACATCGGAGAGCGCTTTGAGCAGCACGTCGGAATTATCATCTTGCGCAGCGGCAGATTGATACTCGGCAATCACTTCTTCATTGTCGAGATAATCCGCGGCATCAAAACTGGAATAAGTCACTTTCTTTTTCATTCTTAAAACCAAATCTATTCTGTGAACACTTAAATGGCACATTGGGAGTTAGATTTGAAGGGACCTCATCAGTCGCGTTGCGACAGCTTCTCCGAAGGAGAATCGTGAATTAATTTAGGGTTGTGCTAGACCTCGCCCTTCTCCTCTGGAGAAGGTGCCCCAACGGGGCGGATGAGGTCCCTTAATTCAGCCACCAAATGCTGGCATTCAGCACGCTCGCAAAACTCACCCACGCTAAATACGGCACCAGCAGCCAGCCTGCTCTGCGATCAATTTTCCAGAACGAAACGAGCGTCAAAAAAATCGCAATCCACAGCGCCACAATATCAACCAGCGCCATCGCCGGTGAGTGCAGGCCGAAGAACAGCAGCGACCACGCAAAATTCAACGCGAGCTGCACATAAAACAAAATCAACGAACCTTTGCGCAACCACACCAACCAAGCAGCCACCGCCATCATAATATAAAGCGTGGTCCACACAGGTGCAAACAACCATGAGGGCGGATTAAAGCTGGGCTTCACCAAAGTTGGAAACCAAGTGACAACCGATTGCGCCGTCAAATATCCAGCACCACTGCCCACCGCAAGGCACAACACCAAAAGCCCCGCCAAAACCAACCATTTTTTCATCATGTAGTCCTTACGGCTCTCAACGCTGTTTGGTTTTCCACTTGGGATTAACCCACGGCTCCAAATTTTCCGGTGCCAGCATGGGTTTACCTAAAATATGGTCGCTCGCCTTCTCGCCAATCATCAGTGTCGGCGCGTTGAGATTGCCATTGGTCACTTGCGGCATGATGCTTGAGTCTACCACACGCAAATTCTGAACGCCGATCACGCGGCATTCAGAGTCCACCACGGCAAGCTTGTCTTTAACACTGCCCATCTTAGACGTGCCGCACGGATGATAAGCACTCTCACAATGCTGACGGATGAAATCATCAATCTGTGCATCTGAAACAACACCAGAACCCGGTTGAATTTCTTCACCCGCATAAGGCACCATGGCGGATTGTTTCATAATCTCGCGCGTGTGGCGGATGCAGGCGCGAAATTCTTCCCAGTCATCTTCGTGCGACATATAATTGAACAGAATTTTTGGATGCGCCTTGGCATCATTATTCCGTACACGGACGAAACCACGAGACTTCGAGCGCATCGGACCTATATGCACTTGAAAACCATCACCAGCAAAAGCCACCTTACCATCATAGCGCATGGCGGCAGGCAGGAAATGATATTGAATATCAGGATATTCAATGCCAGCTTTGCTGCGAATAAAGGCGCAAGATTCAAAATGATTGGTAGCGCCTAACCCAGTGCCAAACAGCAACCATTGCAAACCAATCTTGGCCTTCGAAATCAAACCGAGATCTCGGTTCAAGGAATCCGCAGTCAAACAGCGCAGTTGAAAGTAAACTTCTAAATGATCATGCAAATTCTCGCCCACACCATCCAGCTGATGAACAACTGGAATCCCCACATCTTTCAAAACAGCAGCAGGGCCAATGCCAGAGCGTTGCAATATCGCCGGTGAATTTATGGTGGACGCAGAGAGAATAACCTCGCGCCGTGCCGTGGCCTTCAGCACTTCGCCACCCACTTCATATTCAACACCAGTGGCGCGTTTACCCTCCAACAACACGCGCCGCGCCAATGCCCCTTTGATCAGTTTAACGCGGCCCGATTTGAGGGCGGGTTTCAAATAAGCATTGGCAGCAGACCAGCGCACACCTTGGCGCACCGTCATTTCCATATCGCCAAAGCCTTCTTGTTGCTGTCCATTATAATCAGACGTGAGCGGATAGCCCGCCTGCCGCCCGGCTTCGATAAAAGCTTTATAAAGTGGATTGAGCTTGCGCCCGCGCTTCACATGCATGGGGCCATCAGTTCCGCGCCAGCCTTCTTGGCCACCTTCCACATTTTCCATGCGTTTGAAATAGGGCAGCACATCAGCAAAGCCCCAGCCTGCAGCACCCATATTTTCCCACGCGTCAAAATCGCGTCCATGTCCGCGCACATAAACCATGCCATTGATCGAGGATGATCCGCCCATCACTTTGCCACGCGGCGTGGCCAATCGCCGCCCACCCAAATGCGGTTCCGGTTCTGATTCAAAACCCCAGTTATAAAGCTTCATATTCATCGGGATTGAGAGAGCAGACGGCATTTGGATGAGCGGCCCACGATCTGTGCCGCCATATTCCAACACCAGCACAATGTTGCCAGCATCCGAAAGCCGCTTAGCCATAACCGACCCAGCAGAACCCGAACCAACGATGATAAAATCAAATTCCATTTTTGCGCCGTTTCAACAGTTATTTGGAGTAGTGAACGCGCCTATAGCAAACGCCACGATTATTACGACACTCCATGATGCACTTGCGGCACCGCCTAAAAACTCCCACACTTGGCAGAAGGCTTTCATTCTGGAATGATGGTGCAAGCAAACAAGAGTATAAAAATGAACACCCTTTTATCAGTTGGCGAAGAGCAAGCTGGATTTATTGTAAATGAAAATGGCGCATCGCCAATTGTGCTAATTTGCGAACATGCCTCTAATCTGGTGCCAAAAAACTTGGACACCCTTGGCCTGAACGAAGCTGATCTCAAACGCCACATTGCTTTCGACATTGGCGCAGAAGGCACGGCACGGATTTTGTCCAAGCTCCTAGACGCTCCGCTCATTTTGCAGCGCTATTCGCGCCTCGTTTACGATTGCAACCGCCCGCCAGAAGCCGAAGGTGCCATGCCAGAGGCGAGCGAAGTAACACCAATTCCAGGCAATAGGAATTTAAATGCCGATGCAAAACTGCAGCGCATCCAAGAAATTTATCGACCATTCCAAAACACCATTGCAAGCTTTCTCGATGCCCGCGCCGCACATGGCAAACGCGCTATTCCGGTGTCTATTCACAGCTTCACCAAAACCTACAAGGGCAAGCCCCGTGAGGTGGAATTGGGCTTATTGTTTGACCGCGACGCACGCTTGGCTAACCTTTTGGTGAAATCATTTCCCGGCTTCAACACGCAACTTAATGAACCCTACGGCCCAAAAGACGGTGTAATGCACCTGTTGAATTTACATGCGGCCCCGCGTGGGCTGCAACACTTGATGATTGAAATTCGCAACGATCTTATAGAAACTGAACGCGGCCAGCAGCAATGGGCACAACGCCTGTCAATTCCACTCCAACAAGCTGCAGCCAAACAGGGAGAGAAGAAATGAACACTGGCATGTTAACGCTCGATGCGCTGAAGGCCGAAGTTAAAGCTGGCACAATTGATACCGTGGTGGTGGCCATGACTGATTTGCAAGGCCGCCTCATCGGCAAGCGCTTTCATGCCCAATTTTTTGTGGATGGCGGCTATCAAGAAACCCATGCCTGCAATTATCTGCTCGGCGTTGATATCGAAATGGAACCTGTGCCCGGTTACAAAGCAACATCTTGGGAAAAAGGTTATGGCGATTTCGTTTTGAAGCCTGATATGTCCACCCTGCGCCGCACCCCTT
>JAYUPT010000268.1:0-2615 GCA_043759965.1 Aestuariivirga sp.
TCAGTTGGCGGTTCAGCCGAAAAATCATACCGCCCTTCAACATTGTTAAATGGCGAAACATAAAATTTTTTTGCATGACTCTGGTGGCAAATTTCTCCAGCCGGAATAATATAGGAGTGGCGCTCGCCAAATGTGTTGCTCACCTCATAAATCATCAAGCAAATTTCGCCAGCGCTGTTATAGCAATAGTATGTGGTAAGCGGATTAAACACCCGTCCCAACACCGCCGGATAACACAGCATAAAAATCTGCTTTACTTTATCTTCAAAGCCAGCAGATTTCACCAGCGACCAAATATGATCCCGAATTGAAGTGCCGTCACTTGGGCCAAATTTGCGATCAAAAATGCTGAACAAATTGAAACGATTATAACTGAAGAGTTTGAAACGTTTTCCAAGTTGCGGTAGTTCATCGATGTTGACAAAAAAATTATAAACCTTGTAACGCAGATTATGCTTCACCGGCTGCACACGTCTGTGCACCACATCCCCCACATAAAGGCATGAAGCAATTTCGCTCATTCAGCAGCCTCTAATTTTGAGACGAATATGCGGTCGCTATGTTTGGCTACAGTCCAAGGTCGCCAAACTTCACCCAATTGCTCGGCCACGGCAAGCCCTGCTTGCAAACCATCTTCATGAAAGCCCGCGCCAAAATGTGCTCCACAAAACCAAGTTTTGTTCTGCCCCTGCAAAGCCCACAACTGCTTCTGCGCTTTGCGCGTTTGTGTTGTGAAAATGGGATGCATATAATTTATTTGTTGCTCAATCTTATCAGCCGCAGGGGCCTTTCGCGCATTGATCGACACAAACAAATTTGTTTTGGTCTGCAATGGCTGCAACGCATTCATCCAATATGTTACAGAAGCTTGATTATCTTTCACATCGCCATCAGAAACATAATTCCAGCTTGACCACAAGCGTTTGCGCTTGGGCATAAAGCTTTCGTCGCGGTGCAATGTGGCAACATTGCGTGAATATTTAAATGTGGAGAGTAATTCCGTTTCAGCTTGGCTGGGAGCGTTTAACATTGCCAATGCCGCATCAGCATGAGACGCAATCACCACCTGATCAAATATCTCTAAAAATCCGTTTGAACCACGCACCGTGACATCAGGCCCAGACCGATCAATAGCATGAACGGCACAGTCCTTAATCACCCGCATCCGGCTATCTTCCAACAGCCGCTTCACATATTCGCGCGAACCACCTTGAACCGTGCGCCATTGCGGGCGATTTACAAAATTCAGCAACCCATGATTTTCAAAAAACCGCAAAAAAGCCCGCGCCGGATAATCCAACATTTGCTCAGGCTCCGAAGACCAAATGGCCGCAGCAACCGGCAGCAAATGTAGGTTCACAAAATCCGAACTGTAATTCTGCGAGCGCAAAAATTCTGCCAGTGAAACATCCTCACCCACTTGCTCAGCAAATTGCCCCGCTGTGCGAAAAAACCGTGTGAGCCCCGCAATCATCCGCCAGTGCGCAAGATTGGCAACATTGCCCGCATGGCCAAGCAATTGCAAAATGCCCTCACCCGAATACTCATAATCACCACCATGCAACGATACGCCAAAACCCATATTTGATTTTGCTGTGGGCACTTCAAGATAATCAAACAAGGCCGATAAGTTGGGATAGGTCACATCATTGTAAACAATAAACCCCGTATCAACCGCCACCACACCATCAGCAACAGCGCATTCAACAGTGTTAGAATGCCCACCAATTCGATGATCGGCTTCGATCAATGTTACATTATGACGTTGTGACAAAAGCCAAGCAGCCGACAGGCCCGAAACACCAGAACCAACTACCGCAATTTTTAAAGCCTGCATAAAAGGAAGTACTTTCTTTGATTTATCAAGGCTAGTACGCGAGAACAACACATTTGGTTCATCATAAATATATGATCTATGGCACCAATTTCTGCGTAGCCGCTGAGAACTAACTTCTGGAGCTGCCATGTCTCGATCAATGTCTCGATCAATAAATCCTGTTTGGAAAATCGCTTGGGTCACGGGAGCATCCACTGGCATTGGCCGTGAAATTGCGCTGCAACTGGCAGCATCGGGGGTTAAGGTTGCGGTATCAGCCCGCAGTACTGAAAAATTGCAAAGTCTAAGTGCCAACATCTATCCATTTCCACTGGATGTAACCGACGCAAAAGCAGCACAAGAAACACTGGAGCTGATTGAGCAAAACTTAGGTCCAGTTGATTTGACCATATTTGCGGCTGGCACCTATTCAGAAGTGGCCGCCACGGAAATTGATCCCAAACTCTTCGCAACAATCATCACCACAAATTATTTGGGCACCGTCAATTGCCTCAGTGCAGTCTTGCCAAAAATGCTGGCTCGCAAAAACGGTCATATTTCGTGGATTGCATCAGTGACAGGTTATCGAGGCCTGCCCAAAGCCGCCGCATATGGCCCAAGCAAAGCCGCATTGATCAACTTAGCCGAGAGCTTGAAACCAGAGCTTGATCAGCACAACATTACCATCAGTGTAATCAACCCCGGCTTTGTTGAAACACCAATGACTGCAAAGAATGATTTTCCCATGCCGTTTTTAATGCAACCAAAAGAAGCGGCAGCACGCACACTCAAAGGCCTA
>JAYUPT010000269.1:0-6484 GCA_043759965.1 Aestuariivirga sp.
CGCGCACCCTTGGGGATACTAAAGCCACGACGTAAAGCAAGTCTGCCATCAACGCGCTCAAAGAAAATTGCAGGCACGCCAAGCTGGCGGCCCATTTCATAACCCACCACAACTCCACCCATAGCAGGTGAAGCAACGAGATCAAAAGCGTCATAATTTCCGGCCCGCACGGAGGCTGCCAAACTTGCACAGAGCCGATCAGCCCGCTTGGCATCCATCAAAACCCGGGCGCACTGCAAATAGCGCGCCGAATGCAAACCAGAGGACAACACAAAATGCCCCTCCAGCAAAGCGCCAGCAGCGCGAAATTCATTCAAAACATCTTCGTGTGAAAGCATAATTACCCCGTTATCCGCGACACTGAATTAACTGATGGTTTGCTCTTTAAGGCTTTCATAATGTCATTCAAGTGGCGGTTATCAAACACTTCAAGCAACACTGTAAGGTCAAAGAAATCGCGAACCCCTTCGCGCTTAATGAGTTGCAACTCATCAATGTTGCCGCCATTCTCGCCAATCACTTGCGCCACTTGCGCCAACGCGCCCACCTCATTGATCAATGATATGTTGATGCGCGCCGGAAATCTTTGCCCCTCTTCGGCAATGCCCCACGTCAAATCCACCCAGCGCTCCGGCTCTTGGTCGAACAGCTCTAATGCGTTGGCAAAAATTGGATAAATGGTAATGCCCTGACCAGGTGTGATTATGCCCACAATGCGCTCTCCCGGAACGGCACCCGTAACCAGATGAATTTTCAAGGCCATGTTAGCAGCAGCACCACGCACCGGAAGCGAGAATTTTCCTTGGCCCACTTCCTTGCGCGCTGAAACCTTGCGGCGCATAGCGCGCACTTCTTTTTCATCCACAGTCAGCCCCAGCGCTTTCAATACATCCAAGGCTGAAAGCTCGCCACGCCCCACGGCAGCCAACGCATCATCCACATTTTTATGGCCAAGGCGCGGCACCGCCTTCACCAATTCTTTTTCAACGAATGGATGTGATTGCCGCTCCAAAAGTTTCTCAACAATTTCACGGCCAAGCCCTGCAAATTGCTTTCGAATGGCCGCACCCGTGGCGCGCCTTATGGCGGCCTTGGCTTTGCCTGTTACCGCAATGGCTTCCCATGCGGGTGGCGGCACTTGCGCTTCTGAGCGGATGATTTCCACTTCATCACCATTGCGAAGCTGTGTAACCAAAGGCGCATGACGCCCATTCACCTTGCTGCCAACGCAACTGTCGCCAACTGACGTATGCACTGCATAAGCAAAATCAATTGGTGTTGCCTTTAGGGGCAACGCAATCAATTGACCTTTTGGTGTAAAACAAAAAACCTGGTCGTGGAACAGTTCCAGTTTGGTGTGTTCTAAAAAATCCTTCGGGCTGCCGCCATCTTGTAGTGTATCCATCAAATGTCGAAGCCACTGATAAGCACTAGATTCTGTTGCAGGCCCAGCATCACCTAATTTTGCTGATGCCGCATCCTTATAGAGCGCATGCGCTGCAACCCCACGATCAGCAATTTCATGCATAATCTGGGTGCGAATTTGCATTTCAACGCGCATTGAATGCGGGCCAATCACTGTGGTGTGCAGCGAGCGATAATCATTTTGTTTGGGGTTGCTAATATAATCTTTAAAACGCCCCGGCACAGCTTTCCAAGTGCGGTGAACCACACCAAGTGAACGATAACAATCATCCACTTTTTCCACCAAAACCCGAAACGCAAAAATATCAGACAATTGATCGAGTGAAAGTTGCTTGCGCTCCATCTTGCGCCAAATTGAATAGGCCCGTTTTTCGCGGCCCGAAACATCAGCCTTCAGCCCATTGGCTGCAAGCTCCTTGGAAAGCGCAATTTCAATCTCGCGCAAAACATCACCGCTTTCAGTGTGCAGCCGCGCCAAACGTTGCAGGATTATTTCTTGCGCTTCAGGATTGAGAACTCCGAACGCAATATCTTCCATCTCATCACGGATAAGCTGCATCCCCATGCGGCCAGCTAGTGGCGCATAAATTTCCATAGTTTCCTGAGCAATGCGCTGGCGCTTTTCCGGCTTCACATGGTGCAAGGTCCGCATGTTATGCAAACGATCTGCCAACTTCACCAAAAGCACCCGCACATCGCGGCTCATAGCCAACAACAACTTGCGCAAATTCTCGGCTTGGGTGGCTTCCTTGGTCACCATATCAAGTTTGGCAATTTTAGTGAGGCCATCTACCAATGAAGCAATTTCCGGCCCAAACTTATCGACAATTTCTTGGTGTGTGGCTTCAGTGTCTTCCACTGTATCATGCAATAAAGCTGCAACAATCGTTGCCGTATCCAGCTTCATTTCGGCTAAAATAGCTGCAACTTCGAGCGGGTGATTGAAGTAAGCTTCGCCCGAAGCGCGGGTCTGGCTGCCATGGGCCTTCATGGCATAAATATAGGCACGGTTGAGCATGTCCTCATCCGCATCAGGGTCATATTTGGTAACCCGCTCCACTAGCTCATATTGGCGCATCATATGCGCTACTCTAAGCAAAAAAAAACCGAGCGCTAGGCCCGGTCTTTAAAATCTTTGAAAAGATTGATCTAATAGCCGTTGCGCTGGCTGCCGGGGCTTTCAGCTGGTGGCATGCCTTCAAGGCCGCGCAACAATTCTTCTTCAGTCATTTGTTCCATATCGAGTGATTCTTCACCTGGGGCATGCATGCCTGCAAGCTCAGTGGATTGACCAATCAATGGAACTTCAGTGGCTTCGGGTTCATCCACTTCAACCTGTTTTTGCATAGCATGGATAAACTCTTCCCGCAGATCATCAGTGTTGATGTTGCGCGAAGCAATTTCGCGCAATGAAACCACCGGGTCTTTATCATTGTCGCGGTCCACCGTAATCGGTGTGCCTTGGCCAATGTTACGGGCGCGGTGAGAAGCCAAGAGAACAAGCTCAAAGCGGTTGGGCAATTTATCGATGCAGTCTTCGATGGTAACGCGAGCCATGGAAGCACACTCCTTAAAAATGAGGGAATTGGTTTGGAGGCCTTCTAGCGGCCTCGGGGGTGAATTGCAAGCGCCTGTTTATGGGCCGCTATATCAGTTCAACCATATGGAAGCTAAGCCCAGGAACGCGAAAAAACCGACAACATCAGTAACCGTGGTCAGAAACACCGCCGATGATATTGCGGGGTCAATTTCAAAATGATCAAGCACCAGCGGCACCAAAATGCCAGCCAAGGCAGCCGCAAACAGATTGATAACCATGGCGGCCGCAATCACCAATCCAAGCCCACCAAAACCAAACCACCACCACGCAAACAAGCCAACAATTACCGCAAACAAAACGCCGTTGATAATTCCAACAGCACATTCACGAAAAACCACGCGCATCGCATTTACCGGCCCCAGTTCGCGCGTGGCCAAGGCCCGCACCGCCACTGTCATAGTTTGGGTTCCGGCATTGCCGCCCATCGATGCTACAATGGGCATCAGCACAGCCAGTGCCACCATTTGCTGAATAGTCGCATCAAACAACGAAATGACCCAAGACGCCAGAACAGCAGTGAGCAAATTAACCAGCAACCACAAAAACCTTGACCGCGTGGTTTCTAAAATCGAACCTGTAATTTCTTCTTGAGCACCCACACCGCCCAGATGGAGAATGGCTTCCTCAGCTTCGTCTTTAATAACGTCGAGAATATCATCCACCATGAGCATGCCAACCAGCCGCCCATTGGTGTCAATCACCGCAGCTGAAACCAAATTATATTGCTCAAATTTATAAGCCACATCATCCTGTTCATCAGCCACGCTGAACACCGTGGCATCCTCGTCTAGAATATCTGAAATCTTTTTATCGCGTGAACTGCGAAGCAAACTGCTCAGCTGCACTTCACCTTTAAAATGCTCATCAGCATCGGTCACATAAATTTCAACGAAACTTTCTGGAACATCCTTGGCCGAGCGGATGTGGTCAATCACTTTGCCCACAGTCCAATCTTCCAGCACCGAAACAAATTCCGTCTGCATCAAACGGCCAGCGGTATAATCAGGATAATCAAGTGCGCGGCTCAGCGCCACACGATCAAGCTTTGAAACCTTGGAGAGAATTTCAACCTGCTCGTGACGCTCCATATCTTCAATCAGATAGAGCGCATCATCCGTGTCGAGCTTCTTGATCGCCGAGGCAATCACATCAGCCGGCAGCGCGTCCATCAAGTCATCGCGCACACCCTCGTCAAGTTCCGCTAAAGCCTCAACGTCAAAGTGCTTGCCCAAAATGGCGATAAGATCAACACGGCGATATTGCTCAATGGCTTGCAGCAAATCGGCCATATCAGCCGCATGCAAATCGCGCGTGAAGCTGCGAACTAATTTAGCGTCTTTTTCTTCAAGCGCGGAGAGAAGATCAACAATGAATTTTGAATTTAGCGCGCCCCATTCGTCACGAAACTGGGTCACATGGCTTAACTCACTCATGTGCCCTCCCCATCTAAAACCTAAAAGGTTTAACTTCCACTTCACCCCATCAAAAAGAAAGGGTTGGTGCGGCCAAGAGGACTCGAACCTCCACGAGTTTCCCCGTTACCACCTCAAGGTAGTGCGTCTACCAATTCCGCCATGACCGCATGCTAATTTTGCAAGCAAGCGGGTGAATAACAGGCGTTTTGGTGAAGTGCAAGCCCTGCAATTCATTCGCTTTGCAAATGCTGCATGGTTAACAAGCACAAAACAAATACCATAGCATTTACATAGACTTGTATCACCAAAAGGAACGTGGCTGAAATGTGGCGCATGTATGCTCAACCCATAATAATAAGAAGTGTGGGACGGCAAAATGAAGAATTTGATGACAGCAGGAGCGGCCTTTCTAGGTTTAGCGCTTCTTTGCGCCAACGCCAGCGCCCGCGATTCCGTGGCGAACGTTTCTGTCATTGCCAAACCAGCCAATGCCATCACCTTCGGCAAATCACTGCCGCCTGTTGGTTATGTCGAATTCTGTTCCCATGGCGAAGCTGAATGCAAACCAAAATTTGATGAAGCAGGCCAATTGGCCATGTCGCCTGATCATTGGAACATGCTTAATCAAGTCAATACTTATGTGAATGGTAAAATTAAACCAACCAGCGACAAAGACCTTTATCACGTCGCTGAAAAATGGACTTACCCCACATCAGCTGGCGATTGTGAAGACTATGTGCTGCTTAAAAAACGCTACCTGCAAAGCATGGGATTTTCCGCTGGAGAATTATTGATCACAGTTCTGCTTGATGAAAAAGGTGAAGGCCATGCGGTTCTCACCATCGTCAGCGATAATGGCGATTTCATTCTCGATAATCGGCGCGACGAAATCATGCGTTGGGATCAAACACCCTACAAGTTTCTCAAACGTCAATCACAGAAAGATCCAAAAAAATGGGTCAGCTTGCAGAGGTCTAACACGCAAGTTTTGGCAAGCGCGAAAAGTAATTGACGGATTGAATTTGAAATAGCCCGGCTGGCGTCCCCCATCCCCCCAAGCTACCGGGCTTCTTGGGAGCCGGCACTGTCCCACCCAGTGTCGGCTCCACTTTTTTCCCACTTGACCGAAGCAATCTAAAAGTTACATCTGTTGCCCATGTCATCTGTTGAAGAGCAACACCTATTCATCGAAAAAGTTCTGGCCAAAACTGGCTGGTCACAAACCGATTTGGCTAACCGAGCTGGCTTAGATCCATCTACATTGTCGCGTTTCCTGAGCAGAGGCCGCGATGGCCATGCTCTCCGCCCAAACACAATCCAACGTATCGCCAATATTTCAGGCCTTGCATTTGGCCAAGCCGTTGTGCCCGAAATCGAAGGCTTCGCTGAAGACGAAGCTGCACCCTATTTATATACAAATGACGATCCGCGCTCATCAGCAGTTCGAACCTTGTGCGGCGAAGGCCAAAACATTGATGCCTGGACACTGACGAGCCGCGCACTTGAAGGATTGGGCTATCGCATTGGCGACGTGCTGCTGGTCTCACTCAATGAGACTCCCCTTGCTGGAGATATTGTCTGCGCGCAAATCTATGATTGGACGAAGAGCAAAGCCGAAACCGTGTTCCGTCTGTTTCAGCCGCCGGTCTTGCTTGCCGCAACATCAGACAACACTTTACTGAAGCCTCACCTCATTACCGAAAATAACGTGGTGGTCAAAGGCGTTGTCCTTCACACGCTACGATCAAGACGAAATCATTAAAATCACTTGACAATGTGATTTTTAATTTGCTCTATTGGAGTCCATAGAATCAACCCATCCAGGAGAGTGAATAAATGAGATTGGTCTTCAAACGCGAAGAAGTTGCCGCCGCATTGGACATGACACCAGCTGAGTTCGACAAAGTTCAAACCAAATTAGAATCCCATGGATTTCCAAAGCCAATTCGCGGTTTGGAAGAACATTGGGCGATTATTAATGTCATCAATTGGGTAAACGGCGGACATATTGAAAAACGATCTGTGGCTTAAAAGGGCACGGTCA
>JAYUPT010000270.1:0-19183 GCA_043759965.1 Aestuariivirga sp.
GAGGTTCAATGTCCCGTGAAGAAGCATTGCAAGTGCTTGGGCTGAAATCTGGTTCCACCGCAGAAGAAATAAAACAAACCCACAAGCGCCTGATCAAAGAATTTCATCCAGATAAGGGTGGCTCAGATTATCTCGCAGCTAAGATCAATGAAGCGAAAGATGTTTTGTTGCGGTGATTGATTATGACTGCGGTGAAACTGTCACGCACTTATCGCCAAGTTTGGCAATTTGTGCACAAGTTTGTTTTGCCGTAGCTTCATCAAAGCCAGCAAAGCGTGCTCGATAAAATATCTTGGCGCCAGATTTAACAGCCACCGTGAAAGCGGGCTTATTTACAAGTTCTTGAACTTGGCCACCGCGCAGGGCAGTGAGCTTGGCTAGTGCATCACCCTTGTTTGGAAATGCACCAATTTGAATGTTCCAACTTTGAGCCAATTCTTTGCTCAACTTGGTCGGTTCAACCGAAGCAGATTTTACCTCGAACGGTAGTTTTTCTGGCTTCTTGGCTTTCTTTGAAAGCAATCCAGCAGGTGGCGCTAAATCGGCCTGCAGAACCTTTGGTTCACTGGTGGTTGCGGTTTCAGCCACATCTTCTTCATCGCCACTTTCAATTGGGTCTTGCGAGGCTTGCGCGGTTGCGGCAGCCATTTGGTCATCATTTGCCATTAGGTTGGTGGTTAGAATCTCAGTCTTATTGGGCTCGGTTGCAGCAACAGCAACAGGATTGATCACGCCTTTGCTTGAACCAGCAAGGGCTGCAACGGTGGTTCCACCTTTGGCGTTCCGAAACGTCTTTTCCAGCATCACCATCATGTAAGTGTTGCGCGCGGCAGTTGATCTTCCGCCCAAGACAACACCGATCAAACGTTTATCACCACGGCGGGTTGAGGTTACCAGATTATAGCCAGAGGCCGCTGTGTAGCCAGTTTTAATTCCGTCAGTTCCTTCAAATTTGCCCACCAAGCGGTTATGCGAGCGAATAGTTTGACCACGATAATTAAAGGCCGTGATGCGGAAATAAGGATAATATTGCGGGAAATCGCGCATCAAGCGCAGGCCCAAAGTGGCCATATCGCGTGCTGTTGTATATTGCTTGGAGTTAGGCAAACCTGAGGCATTATAGAATGTCGATCGGCTCATCCCGATCGAACGAGCAACGCGGGTCATGCGGGCTGCAAAATTCGATTCTGTTCCGCCAAGATTTTCACCAACTGTGGCTGCCACATCGTTAGCCGATTTAGTAATCAAGGCTTTGATGGCATCATCAACAGAAATTGTGGAGCCAGGTTTCAATCCTAATTTGGATGGAGCCATTGCTGCCGCCCGCCGCGAAACACGAAGCTGAGTGGTGCGTTTAATCTGGCCAGATTTTAAATCTTGGAACAACACATAAAGCGTCATCATTTTGGTGAGTGAAGCAGGGTGGCGCAAACCATCTGGGTCTTTTTGAAAAAGCACTTTGCCGGTGCGGGCATCAACGGTGAGTGAGGAAAACTGTGGGGCAGCTTCTGCCGGTGAAACCGCAACGAGGGCTAGCATCAAAAGTGCTACAATGCCGCGATTCATAATAGACTTAACAAGCATCAAAAACTTCACCTTGCTGGCTCTCATTTTAAAAGGTGAGGACCAGCCTCACGTTTGTCACTCACGCAGTTCCCCCAACTGCGCAGGTAATTTGGATTTTTATGTGTACGCACTTACGAATGGGTAAACGCTTAACCCATGTAAACCAAATAATCTAAATAGTTTTTATGTTGCAATGCAATATATTGCTTGACATCATGGTGCAGTGCACATATATCAGGCTCACGAAACGAATTAACCCAATGGAGAGCCCCAATGATGAAATCTTTTGAAGACCTGCAAGCCTACAGCAAAGACGGCATTGAAGCCGTAACTGCTTCAACTGCTGCTTTAACCAAGGGCTACCAAGCTGTTGCAACCGAAGTTGCTGATTTTTCTAAGAAATCTTTCGAAAAAAACGCTGCTGTATTTGAAAAGGCAGTTGCTGCCAAGTCTTTCGAAAAGGCTGTTGAAGTTCAACAAGCTTTTGCAAAAGAAACATTTGACGCAACTGTTGCTGAATTCACCAAGCTTGGTGAACTTTATGCTGCTGCTGCGAAGAGCGCATTCAAACCTTTCGAAGCCAGCTTTGCTGCTTTCGGTGTTAAGGCTCCTGTAGCCAAGTAAGTTTGGTTGCGTACTGAGTTTAAAAGCCCGCTGGCCGAAAGGTTAGCGGGTTTTTTTGATTCTCGATCAGGCACTAGGGCCGCACTTTATTGCTGGGCCAATTGTGGGTTTCATCAGTTGCATCGCGGCACCAGCGGTAGAACGAATCATAAAGCACCATGCCCGCATCCAATTGCGCGAGATCATCGGAATACATGCGGGATAATCCCAAGGAAGCTGCCAGAAGACCCGCTGCTTCGGGTGCTAAATCAAGCCGTGCCGTGTCAGCAGCCCTGACGATTGTAGCGAGTCTTGATAGCGCGTCTGATGCCAGCCCAAACTCTTCGATCATCACATCGAAAGTGCAAAGCTCCGCGCGATGGCTCCAGTGGGTGTTTTCCACATCGAAGGCCGTGGCTTTGAAACGATCGGCAACGGCTAATACTTCTGATGGCGCCACAAAGAGAAACACTGCCGATGGATCAACAAAGCGGCGGATGAGCCACGGGCAGGCGATGCGGTCAATCTTGGGTCGGCTGCGGGTAACCCAAACCGTGCGGCCTTCACTATCACGCGGAGGGAGTTTGGCAGCAGGTACAAGCGGAAGTTTGGCATCCTCCCACGCCACAAACCCACCTTCCAGTGAAACTGCATCAGCACCCAACTGGCGCAACCACGCGGAAACGCCTTCGCTGAGTTTTGCTCCGTGGTGGCAAACCACAACCACGGATTTGCCAGCATAGTTCTTGCCCCAATCCGAAACGGTCTCAAAGCTTCGTTTGATGCTAGCGGGAATGAGGCGGGGGTCGGCGTCAAAATCTTCAGTGGTGCGAACGTCAATTAAAATCGGCGGGCTCATTGTGCCAATGAGTCGTGAAAGCTTATCGGATTTAATTGAATTTGGTGCGGCCATGATGGTGCTCTCTTAAAATGATGGGTAAAACGATTCTTGGGCATGGCACCTTGAGAGGAGATCGATTTCCCCTGATGCCCATTTTAAGAGCACTGGTTGGCAAGTCAAGCGGAGGCAACTTTGACATAGGCTCTATTTGAAATTCTGCGAATGGCTGGGGTCGAAAACACCAGACGCAATTTCTAAACCAGTTTTGCCCCAGAAAGATGTGTGAAAAATTAAAACGACAATGCCTTTGCTATGCCGTCCGACAAACGCTGTTTGATTGTTGGATCACGATAAGGTTCGCGCGAGACACCGAGCTCCCAGTCGAGCTTGGGGCCAGCATGGGTGAGTTCTGCTAACTTCGCGCGCGCCTTAGCTTTGTCACCGAGATGGCCATAGCAGGCAAGCGCATACATTATGTCCCAGGCCGGTATCGGTATAGGCTCAACGCCGGCAAGAGTTTCTTCATATCGGCCCTCAGCAAAAGCTATTATGCCGCTGAATTCTCCGAACCAAAGCGGTGGGATCGGTTCAAGTCTGTGGGCTTGGATAATAAGGTCCTTGGCTTCACTTGTGCGTCCCTCATAACCAAGTGTCAGTGCGCGGTGCGCTAAAACATTGGGATCACTTGGGTTGAGATCAATACCGCGCTCACTCACGCGCAACGCTGTCGCAAGGTCACCAACACATAAAGAGGCCCAACTATGCGCCGCATGGCAATGCGCATTGGTCGGGTCGAGGGAGATTGCTTGAGTCGTAAATTCCAAGCCTTTGAATGCACTTTCCAGTTGGAAATCAAGTAACCAGCCCTCGCAATAGATCACGCCCAGCCAAGAAAGCGCAGTGGCGTTGCGTGGGTCCGAAGCGATTGCCCGCTCGAAACATTGTTTGGCAGTAGCAACCCCGTCGAGAGTTAATCTCTTATAATGCCAATACCCTTGCAACAGGTGTTCGTAGCTGGATAGACTGTCCTGCGGACGACCAACGCATCGGACATTGATTTCAACTTCAAGATGCCGCGCAATGGCAGCGGCCACCAACTCGCTGATCTCGTCTTGTAGCAGGAATAGGTCACCGATCGGGCGGTCATAGCGTTCACCCCAAATCGCTTCCTCACTCGCGGCATCAGAGAGATGGATAGCCAAACGGATGCGATCGCCAGAGCGCCGCAAACTGCCCGTTACAACAAAGTCCACTTTCAAACGTTCGCGAATCGCTGCTACATCTGGCGTTGCAGAGCGAAGGGCAGCCGCCGAGTATTGGCCGATGACTGCAAAGACCCCAAATCGCGCAAGCCGATCAGTAATGTCGCCAGTAATCCCGTCGCTGAAGAATTGCTGTTCGGGATCGCCGCTCAGATTATCGAAAGGTAACACGACGATCACAGGCTTGTGCCTAGCCGTCAGGCCCTTGGCTCGCAAAGATGGGATTGAGTCTAAAACTGGCGGGGGACCGGCATATTTATAACCTCGACCGTGTACTGTCATTATCATGCCTTAAGGCAATTCCTTACGGAGTGCGGAGATATGAACCTGTAATGTGTTCTCCTCCACAATTTGCTTTGGCCAGATTGCATCAAAGATTTCAGATTTGGTGATCAGCTGATCTGGCCTTTCCAACAGCATCGCAAGAATGTCAAAACAACGGCCTGACAGTTGCACAGGTCCCTCTGGACCGACCACAAGGCGCGCTGTGCGTTTCATCCGGCACGGTCCGAATTGCAAATCCATTCAATAAGCTCCCATGGCGGGGTGCAAGTTAGCCGAAGTCGGTTCAGAATGCGAGTTTCAGCATTATTCAGAATTATTCAGGTGAGTGCCAAGGACCTGACAAAATATCCCTGCCATTCTCTCAATCAGAGGAGAACGCCATGACATATTTGACCGACATCACCACAACCACCCAAATCGCTATTGGCAATTCACGCAGATTTAGTCTGAGGCTTCCAAAACTTGGCATAGGCCGTGCAATCTCCAAGATGCCCAGTGTTGTCGCCCACGCATTCGAAATGGCATATTTGGTGCCTTTCTGTGCTTCGCAGTGCAAGCCTTCGACCGTGATTGATGAAGATGTTGAAGGTCGTGACCCTAGCTGGTGAGTTGCTATAATTCGATCATCACCGGAACATGGTCGGATGGTTTGTCGTGGCCGCGGGTGTCTTTGAAGATTTGGGCTGATTGAAGCCTGTCGGCTGCTTGCGGTGACAGCAGAAGGTGGTCAATGCGAATGCCGTTATTCTTAGCCCAAGCGCCTGCCTGATAATCCCAGAAGCTATATTCAGTTGAATTAGGATGCAGCGCACGGAATGATTCGGTGAGACCCAAGTTTAGCAGCTTGTGAAATGCGTCATGGGTTTCTGGCCGGAACAGAGCATCGCCCACCCAGTTTTGCGGATTGCGGGCATCCTGGGCTGTTGGGATTACATTATAATCTCCAGCCAGAACAAGCAGTTCCTCGTCTTTCAGCAAGTCTTTGGTGAAGTTCGCTAAACGCTCCATCCACGCCAGCTTATAATTATATTTGGGGCCCGGCGTTGGGTTGCCATTGGGCAGATAAATTGAGGCAATGTTCACGGCCAGATTGCCATCAATGGCGGTGCCCAAAATAAACCGCGCGTGCTCATCGGACACATCGCCGGGCAGACCGCGCCGGATATTTTCAATCGGAAGGCGCGAAAGTAGGGCCACACCATTATAAGTTTTCTGGCCATGCACATGGGCGGTGTAGCCCATATTGGCGAAATGCTCTGCCGGAAAAGCATGGTCTTCGCATTTCAATTCTTGCAAGCACAAAACATCGGGCTTTTCTTCTTCCAGCCACTGTGTGACAGAATCGAGATGGGCTTTAATTGAATTCACATTCCAAGTGGCAATGCGCATGATTACAGCGAAAAGCTGGTGCCGCAGCCGCAGGATGATTTGGCTTGCGGGTTTTGAATGCGGAATGATTGGCCCATCAAGTCGTCTATGAAGTCCAGTGTGGAACCGGCCATGAAATTCAGTGATGTTGAATCGACCAGAACCTTTGCGCCATCAACCTCAAACGTATTATCATCGTCTTCAGGCTTGCTGTTCAATTCGAAGTCATATTGAAAACCAGAACAGCCGCCGCCGTTTACGGCCACGCGCAATGCAGCGTGAACGCCTTGCTTGGCGGCAATTTCGTGGATGCGCTTGGCGGCGCGAGGGGTGACTGTGAATGATGTGTCTGACATGATGAAGATGTTGTAGTTTAACACGCAAAAGTCAATGATTCATAGTAGGGTCCACCTATGAGTCTAGAACTTGCCCCCCATGCCAGCATTGCCGCCAAAAGTCGTGGGCGGTTGGTGCCCGAAACCGAAAGCCCGCCACGCAGCGCGTTTGCTCGGGACCGTGACCGCATTGTCCATTCATCAGCATTCCGCCGGCTCAAAGATAAAACCCAAGTTTTTGTGTTCCACGAGGGTGATCATTTTCGCACGCGCCTCACGCACTCAATTGAAGTGGCGCAGATTGCGCGTTCAATCGCGCGGGCTTTGAAACTTGATGAAGACCTCACCGAAGCCTTGGCCTTGGCGCATGATTTGGGCCACACGCCTTTTGGTCATGCGGGTGAGCGCGAACTTGATAAATTGATGCAGCCCTTCGGTGGCTTTGACCACAACGCGCAATCGCTTCGCATCGTCACCAAACTCGAACACCGCTATGCGGCCTTTGATGGACTTAATCTCACTTGGGAATCACTTGAAGGTTTAGTGAAACACAATGGCCCGTTGGTGGATAGGCAGGGCCATGCACTTGGCCATTATAAAGAGCGTGGGCTTCCTGCTGCCATCATTGAATATGCCGAAGTGCATGATTTGCAACTGCACACTTTTGCGTCAGCTGAAGCGCAAGTGGCCGCCATTTCTGATGACATTGCTTATAATGCGCATGACATTGATGATGGATTGCGCGCCAAACTTTTCAATGTGATTGATCTGGGTGACATTCCTTTGGTTGGGCAAGCGTTGGGTTCGGTGCTGGCTGCCTATCCAGATTTAGAAACGACACGGTTGATCCATGAAACGGTGCGCCGTGTGATTTCTGGTATGGTGGCTGATGTGCTTTCACACGCCACCCAAACCGCAGCGAAAACCGCAGTTAAAAGCTCCGATGCCGTGCGGGCTTTGCATAAGCCGCTCATCACCTTCAGTGCGCAAATGCATGAGAACAATAAAGTGTTGCAAGGTTTCTTGTCGCAAAGCATGTATCGCCATAACCGCGTATTGGAAATTATGGACCGTGCCCAACGCGTAATCCGCGATTTATTTCAGGCTTATATGAATGACGAAAAACTTCTCCCTGATGATTGGCGTGAGACTCATCCGCGCACGGATCAAAATCGATATGCCCGCCAAGTGTGTGATTTCATCGCTGGAATGACTGATCGTTACGCATTAGATCAACACAAGCGCATGTTTGACCTTGACCCGCTTTTCCGTTAGGGCAGGGCCTTAATTCAGGGCGTATATTTATGAATCTCTTCGCGCATTTTCAAACTGTTGTGCTCGGCGCAATTGAAACTCTTGTGGCAGCGGGCAAACTGCCCGCTAATCTCGATGTTTCACGCCTCACAGCAGAACCCCCGCGCGACGCCACGCATGGTGATGTATCAACCAATGCCGCAATGGTTTTAGCCAAACCAACTGGCATGGCGCCACGCGCAATAGCGGATTTGTTATTGCCACTCTTGGCGCAAAATGAAGATGTAGAATCTGCTTCGGCCGCTGGCCCTGGCTTTATCAATATCAAATTGAAGGAAAGTTTCTGGCCGCGAGTTTTGCAAGCGGCTTTGGTTGGAGGTGAAAAATATGGCGCGTCAACACTTGGTGCGCTCCAGCCTGTGAATGTGGAATATGTATCAGCAAACCCCACAGGCCCTTTGCATGTGGGCCATTGCCGTGGGGCAATTTTTGGTGATGCTTTAGCCACGCTATTGAAGTTCGCGGGCTACTTAGTCACTAAAGAGTATTACATGAATGATGCGGGCGGGCAGGTGGATGTTCTTGCGCAATCAGCCATGCTGCGCTACCGCGAAGCACTGGGTGAAGACATTGGTGAAATTCCAGCCGGGCTTTATCCTGGTGATTATTTGGTGCCAGTGGGCCAAGCGCTGAAAGCAGAATTTCGCGATACACTTTTATCAATGAATGATGCTCATGACATTGTGCGTGACCGCACCATTGCCATGATGATGGATTTGATCCGTGATGATCTGGCCTCTCTTGAAATAAAACAGGATGTATTTTTCTCGGAAAAATCTTTGCAAACTTCTGGCGCCGTGGCCCGCACCATTGAAAAATTGCGTGAGGCTGGTCAAGTTTATCAAGGCACTTTGCCTCCGCCCAAAGGCGAAGTTTCAGAAGATTGGGAAGACCGTGAGCAAACGTTGTTCCGCTCGACAGAATTTGGCGACGATATCGACCGAGCACTTTTAAAGTCTGATGGCACATTCACCTATTTTGCATCCGACGTGGCCTATAGTGCCGACAAAATTGGGCGCGGCTTCAAGCAATTGATTTATGTGCTTGGCGCTGACCATGGCGGTTATGTAAAGCGTCTGCAAGCCGTGGCTTCGGCCTTGGCTGGCAAGGGTGCTGTCGAAGTTGATGCGAAGCTTTGCCAATTGGTGAAACTTTTCCGCAATGGCGAACCTGTGCGCATGTCTAAGCGGGCAGGGGATTTTGTGACCTTGCGTGATGTGGTGAATGAAGTGGGCCCCGATGTGGTGCGCTTTATGATGCTGTTTCGCAAAAACGAAGCTCCGCTCGATTTCGACTTTGCCAAGGTTACGGAGCAATCAAAAGACAATCCGGTTTTTTATGTGCAATATGCTCATGCCCGCATTTGTTCAGTGCTGCGCAATGCCCTAGAAGCAGGCTTTGAAACCGCCGCCAATACAGGGATCGATTTCAGTTTATTAACAGATGCTGCTGAAAAAGCGGTTATTCGGAAAATTTCTGAGTTCCCAAGGCAGGTTGAAGCCGCTGCTTTAGCCCATGAACCGCACAGAATTGCCTTTTATCTCTATGACTTAGCCAGTGAATTTCATTCTTTGTGGAATACGGGCAAAGAGTCGCCGCAATTAAGGTTTATTTTGCAAGATCAGGCTAACCTTACGTTAACGCGGCTCGCTTTCCTGAGAGTGATTCGCTATACTCTAGGTAATGGTCTTAGAATTCTCGGCGTCAGGCCTGTCGAGGAAATGTAAAAACGGACGATGTAAATATGGACCAAAACTCAACCAACGGAACGGACAAACGCAATTGGCGTGAACGTCTCGGCATTGGGTCAAAAGAAATGCCCCGCATTTCTGAAGAATTCCAACCGGCACCTGCTGCTCCCAGAGCGGCAACGGTTAAACCTGCGCCAATGGCACCGCGCGCTGCTCCTCGGCCAGTGGCCCCGGCACCGGCCTCGCGGCCATTTACGCAAAGTGCAGGGCCAATTGATCAAGACGCGTTGGCCAGCAAGCTGAAATCGCAGCGGGATGCTGCAGAAAAATTAGCTGAACAGCGCGTTCAAGCAGCGCGTCAACGCGCTGAAGCGGCCATCTTGGTGCAGCCGTCAGCCCCTCAAATTGCCAACAGCGCAGCAAAACCAAAATTCAGTTTCGCCGAAGAAGCGCCCCGCGGAGTTGCGCCTGTTGCTCAGCAACGCCTACAGCAAACTCAAGTGCCACAGCAACAGCAGCGCGCACCTGCCTTGCCGCCTGCGCGGCCACAGCTTGGTGCAGGTGTGCCACCGCGTTCAGCACCACCACAATATCAACCGCGCCAACCAATTGCGCCGCCACCAGCTAATTATAAGCCAACGTACAATGCCAATCAGGGCTATCGCCCAATTGATCCGGCAACTGGTTATCCGCCAGCCCCGCAATATAATCAGGGCCAAGGCTATGCGCCGCAACCGCGCCAATCATATGCGCCTCAGCAACCACGCTTGCAGGTTCCGGCTCGTCAAGGCCAAGATTATGGCTATGGTTATGAAGGTCAGCGCGGGGCTCAACGTTTGGGTGCGCCGAATACCGGCCGTGGCCCAGCTTTGCAAAATTATGCAGACAATGAGCAAGATGATATTTTTGAGCAAGCGCCAGTGCGTGGCCAACGCCGCGCCACTGTTGGTGATTATCAACAAGCTTATCGTGAAGTTGAATCTGGCTATGAAGATGAAATTCCACGCGCCCGTGGCCCCGGCATTTTGTTGGCGCTGCTCGCACTGGCGCTGGTTGTTGGCTTCGGTTCGGTCTGGGCTTATAACAACTATATTAAACCTCAAACCTCCATTGCCAGTGGCGATAAGGTTCCTGTGGTCAAGGCACAAGATGCGCCTGCCAAAGTATCAGGTGATGGCACTGCTGGAGATCCGGCAACAAATAACAATCAAACTGCTGCACCAAGCAAAAAACAAATATACGACCGCATTGTTGGTGATCGTGAAGTTTTGGGCGGTCAGATTGTTCCAACCGAAGAAACCCCAGTTCAGCCTTTAAATAACAGCCAGCCAATTCCTGAACCAGCAGGCGATATACCTTTGCAGCCCTCTGGCACTGGCGATGATGGCACTCCATTGCCTTTGCCTCCTCCACCGGGGGATGGTGGTGGCCAGCAAGGCTCGCTTGAACCTTCAGGCAAAACTGATCAGCAAACTGCAAATATAAATCCTGCCGCCGGCGCAAGCCAGGCGGCAGAGCTGCCTTTTGGGGCGGCCGCATTGCCACTTCCAGAAGCTCCAGTTCCTGGTGAACAAATTGCGTCTGCAACCCCCGATCCAGCACCGCTGCTTGAACCACCAGCACCTTCAAGCCAAGTTGCGATTGAAACAGCTCCTGAGGTTAAACCTGAGGCTATTGCAAATAAAATTGTGGCACCCAAGCCACCTGAAGAGAAAAAGGTTGTGGTTGCGAAGCCCGCCAAGTCTCTTGGTGTAAAACCTGTTGTTCTTGTGGCGCCAGTTAAAGTGCCTGTAGCGAATAAAACGCCCGACGTGGCAGATGCAACACCAATTGATGGCAGCAGCCTTTATGGTGATACCGCTCTGGGTGAAGGATTAAATACAGCGCCAGCCCCGCAAGTTGAAACTGTTGTTGTTAAAAAGAAAAAATCACTTTTCGATTTATTCAAAGGTGAAACTAAGGCCGCCGAAAATAATGTGGCTTTGAATGAGCCTGTGGCGCAAGCTCAGCCGGAATTGCTGCCACCAGTGCAGCAAGTTGCGCCTGTGTCAAAAGCTTTTGTTGCGCAGCTTGCTTCATTCAAATCCAAAGCGGAGGCTACTCAAGAATATCGAAATTTAAGCGCAAAACATGGCCCAATAATCTCTCGCTACGCGCCCATTGTAACACAAGCTCAGGTTGCGGGTACGACGCGGTATCGTTTAAGCATTGGTCCAATGGCTACACAAAGTGTCGCATCCAGCGTTTGTCAGTCGCTTTTTGCTGCTGGTCAGCGGGATTGTCTTGTAAATCGACAGTAACGATTTCGTGATAGTATGCGATCAAAGAGATTATCTCAATGCCAATCCGTGCTTTCATTAGTGGCTGCGCCACCCATTTGCTCACTGAAACTGAGACCCATTTTTTTGCGCAATCAAATCCTTGGGGGCTCATATTATTCAAACGCAACTGTGAGTCACCAGAGCAGATCAAAGCTTTAATTTTGCAGTTCCGCGCTGCCGTTGGCCGCAAAGATGCGCCGGTATTTATTGATCAAGAAGGTGGCCGCGTTCAGCGTTTGAACCCACCCATGTGGCGCAAATATCCGGCCGCGCAAGAATTCGGAAGACTCTTTAGCCGCAGCCCAATTCTAGCATTCCGCACGGCGCGCAATGCTGGCCGCCTGATGGCTGAAGAGCTTGAGGAATTAGGTATCACCGCTAGTTGTTTGCCTGTGCTCGACGTTCCGCAACCCGGCAGCCATGATGTTATAGGCAACCGTGCTTATGCGCTGCGCCCTGAAGTGGTTATAGCTTTATCAAATGCCCATATGGCTGGCCTGATGGCGGGTGGCGTGTTGCCTGTGATGAAGCATATTCCTGGCCACGGCAGGTCAACCGTTGATAGCCACATGGCTCTGCCAATAGTTTCAGCGAGCCGTGCTGAACTTGAACAGTTTGATTTTATGCCTTTTACTGCACTTGCCAATTGCCCAATGGCGATGACGGCCCATGTGATTTACAGTGCACTGGATGCTCATAATCCAGCAACTTTGTCGCGTAAAATAATTAGAGAAGTGATCCGCAAAACCATTGGCTTTAGTGGCCTGTTGATGACGGATGATCTTTCCATGAAAGCCTTGGGCGGAATCTTTGCTGAAAAATGCGAGCGCGCCCTTTCTGCCGGATGCGATATGCTGCTGCATTGTGGTGGTGATATGGGGGAAATGGAGCAGGTTGCTGCTTCGGCTGGCAAGCTGGAAGGTAAGGCCATGCGCCGTGCAAAACAAGCGTTGAAAGCTCGCCGGAAACCCTTGCCATATGATAAGAAGGCTGCTCTGAAAGACCTTGAGGCCATCCTTTCGGTATAGGATACTGCCTCGCGGAGAATGCTTGCGTGTCAGAAACTGAAGCAACATTAGCAGAGCAAGCTTGGCCAGATGGGTCCGAGCCGCTTCGTGTTGTGCCGCCGCCACTTAATGAAGATGAGTTGATTGTTGATGTGGGGGGCTTTGAAGGCCCGCTTGATCTGCTTTTAGAGTTGGCACGTCAACACAAAGTCGATCTTGCCCAAGTTTCAATTTTAGCTTTGGTCAATCAATATCTGGCTTTCATTGATCGCTGGCAGAAAATGCGTTTGGATGTGGCGGGGGATTATCTCGTCATGGCGGCATGGCTGGCCTATCTCAAATCCCGCCTGCTCATTCCCACACCACCGTCAACAGATGAGGCCGCACCGCAAGATATGGCCGCGCGATTGGCATTCCGCCTGCAACGTTTGCAAGCCATGCGTGATGCGGGTGCAAAGATTATGGAACGCGCCCAATTAGGCCGTGACATCTATTCACGCGGTGCGCCCCAAGCCCTTGTGGTTGATGTTCAACGTGAACATGCAGATAATCTCATTGACCTTCTGAAAGCCTATGCTGATCGCCGCCAGCGCAAAGTGGTGCGCCAAACCTACACAGTGAAGCGCCAACCCACATGGTCGATTAAAGAAGCGCGAGAAGCGCTGGAGCGCTTGGTGGGCAGCATGGATGAATGGGGCACCTTTGACATGTGGTTAGAGCGTTATCTATCCACCAAAGAAAACAGACGCTCGGTGCGTGCTTCCAGTTTCACAGCAAGCTTAGAACTCGCCCGCGATGGCCGCATTGAAATGCGCCAAGACGTTGCCTTCCAACCCATTTATATGAGGCGCAAAAATAGCGTCGCTGCTTTATAGGATTTACCAGAGTGCACATACAAACCATTCAGACCGAAAATCAGGACTTTGAAATGGAAGATACTGAGAACTCAGTTGAAACCGTGGTGACCATGCATCCCCATGCCGAACGCAGCCAACATTTACGCATTGTAGAAGCAATTTTATTTGCATCGGCAGCACCAGTTTCCATTGATAAACTGCAAGAGTTTCTGCCAGCGGAAACCAATATCGAAGGACTGCTCTTCGATTTGCAAGAGAACTACAGCAACCGTGGTGTAAATCTTATGCAAGTGGCTGGCAAATGGGCTTTCCGCACGGCGGAAGATATGAGCGCGGTCTTACGCAAGGAAACAACCGAGCAAAAGAAACTCACTAAAGCTGCTCTCGAAACCTTGTCGATCGTGGCTTACCATCAACCTGTAACACGGGCTGAAATTGAAGATATTCGCGGTGTGGCAATTTCCAAAGGCACTCTCGACAATCTGCTGGAAATTGGCTGGGTGCGCATGCGTGGCCGCCGCAAGACACCGGGCAGGCCTGTGACTTACGGCACCACGGAAATGTTCTTAAGCCAATTTGGTCTCAATGAACTCACTGATTTGCCGGGCTTGCATGAATTGAAAGCCGCTGGCTTGCTAGATGGCAACATTCCGCCGGGCTTTGATGTGCCCATCCCACGCTTGACGGATGAGCTAACTGCGGATGAAGAACCACTCGACGGAACTGAGCAATTGCCACTTGAAATGCATTTGCCGGATGAGCAGGCCGCAATGCCGGAAGAACCAAACCCTTAAGCGTTTACCTTAATGGTTCACCGTTATTAGAAATGGGCCAACGTTTACCATAGGTTACACTGGCAAATATGCTGAATATATTGCATAGATTTTTACACGAATTTGGTTGTGCCCGCAAAACTCCTCTCCAGGTGGCGGGCAATACTCCCGAGGAACGGTGTGATTGCCAGCACCAGTCACCCGTTTCTCCAGCACCTAAGCGTTTTGACTTTCCTTTGAAATGTCAAAATCGCCAAATAGCCTCGAGATCGGGCCCGCCGCATCACCTGATTTCAAGGCTCGCCGGTCCGGGCCGAATCGAGTGGCCTCCTCGTTCCGAACAACCCGGGCCGGCACCTTTTTAAATCAGAACATAAAAAAAGCGCCGGAAAACCGACGCTTTTCAAATACTCAAAAACCAATCACTTACTTGATTTTGGTTTCCTTGAATTCCACATGCTTGCGTGCCACTGGATCATATTTCATGAACGAAAATTTCTCAGTTTTGGTGCGCGAATTCTTCTTGGTTACATAAAAGAAACCTGTGTCAGCAGTTGATGCCAACTTAATCTTGATAACGTTGCCTTTAGCCATAAGTGTCTCTTCCAATAATCAATGAATGTCTTTGAACGGGGATACACCCGATTGGGCGCAGAAAGTCAAGGTCACTGTTGCTCTGCGGCAAATCCATGCATCCGCAAAGCCCATTGCAGGCCCACTATAGCGCCTTTTACGGGTTGCAAGAGCCCAATTGTGAGAAAAAATGTGAGCGGCAGCCAAACCGACAGCTGCAACCAAATTTCCGGCTGCCAAACCCGCTCCACAATCACCACGATGGGAATCAATATGTGGCCCACAATCATCATGGTAAAATAGGGAGGGGCATCATCAGCGCGCTGGTGGTGAAGGTCGGTTCCGCATTTGGGGCAGGTGTCAGCAACTTTGAGAAAGGCTCTGAACAAGCGTCCCTTGCCACAAGACGGGCAGCCGCAGATAAGGCCGCGCGCCATTGCTAATTTCCATGAGCGTTGAATTTTATACATGAGTGGAATTTGGTCCGAGCAGTTGACGATTTCAAATCCACGATCCGCCGCAGCGGCAACGCGCCGCAAGTTCCCAAATACTGTCATCCCGACGAAAGTCGGAACCCAGACTGTCAACAAGCACCGAACTTGGATTACTGGGTCCCGACTTTCGTCGGGATGACAAAATGAGGTTAGCGGTGGCGCTTTGGTTTGCGTTTCCCCGCATCACCACGAAGTTTGGAGGGTTTGCCCGCGCGCCCCTCTGACACCATATCAAAGCGCAGGCCGCCTTTGACGGGGGCTGCTTCAACCAGTTTCACCTGAACAATGTCGCCCATCTGGAAGGTCTCGCCCGTGCGCTGGCCAATGAGGGCGTGGCGCACTTCATCATAGACATAATAATCGCGGCCAAGGCTGGAGGCAGATACGAAGCCATCAGCTCCGGTTTCTTCCAAGTTCACAAACAAGCCAGCCCCCACCACGCCACCGATGCGGGCATTGAAGGTTGCGCCAATTTGCGGGGCCAAGAATGAGGCTATTAGTCGATCAGTGGTTTCGCGTTCGGCCACCATGGCGCGGCGTTCGGCTGTCGATATCATCTCGCCAGTTTCATCGAGCCTTGCAATATCGTCCGTGGACAGACCATCATCACCAAAATGCAAAGCGTTAATGAGGGCGCGATGCACGATCAAATCGGCATATCGCCTGATGGGTGAGGTGAAGTGAGCATAGCGGCGCAAGCTGAGGCCGAAGTGTCCCAAGTTTTGAGCGCGATAAACGGCTTGGCTTTGGGTACGCAGAACCATTTGGTTTACCAGCTGCTCAAAGTCTTCGCCTTCAACTGATTTCAGCAGCGTGTTGAAATGACCTGTCTTCATCACTTGGCCCAAGGGCAATTCGCGCTGCACGGTTTTTAGAAATTGCGAAAGGGCTTTGACCTTCTCTTGGGAAGGTTCCTCGTGGATGCGGTAGAGCAGTTGGGTTTTACGATTTTCCAATTCTTCGGCAGCGGCCACATTGGCTTGAATCATAAACTCTTCAATGAGTTTATGGGCATCAAGGCGCGCGGGCACAATCACCTTGGCCACATTGCCAAGCTTATCCAAAATGATTTTGCGTTCGGGCAAATCCAAATTGAGTGGGCTGCGTTTGTCTTGCGCTTTTTTCATCGCAAAATAGGCGGCCCATAAAGGTTTTAAAACGCCCTCTAACAGAACTTCAGCTTTGGGCGATTCTCGGCCATCAATGGCATCTTGGGCTTCTTGATAAGAAAGCTTGGCAGCCGAACGCATGATCACCCGCGCAAATTTATGCGATGATTTGCGGCCCGATTTATCTATGCTCATAAAGCAAGCGAGAGCAGGTCGATCCTGTTTCTCAATCAACGAACACAAATCATTTGAAATGCGTTCGGGCAACATGGGCACAACGCGGTCGGGAAAATAAACTGAATTGCCTCTGATGCGGGCTTCTTTATCCAAGGCCGAACCCGGCTTCACATAAGTTGCCACATCTGCAATGGCCACGATGATTTTGAAACTGCCATCGTCTAATTCTTCGGCCCACACCGCATCATCATGGTCACGCGCGTCTGGCGGATCAATGGTGATCAGAGGTATATCACGCAAGTCCATGCGGCCCGCGTGTTTGAACTCTTTCAGCGCTTCGGATTCTTCTAATACTTTTTCAGGAAACGCATTTGGAATGCCGTGTTGATGAATGGCAATCAGCGAGATGTTGCGCGGATTTTCCATATCGCCGAGGCGCTCACGCACGCGGGCAATGGGCATACCACGGCCTTGATCTTTGATGATCTCGGCAGAAACCAACTCGCCATTCACAGCGCCGCCTTCATCACCTTTCAAAACTTGAAGATCATAGCGGGCTTTTTTATCGACAGGCACAAGGCGTGCACCTTCGCCTTTGACAATGCGGAACACGGCGAGCACACGGCCAGCACGATCTGACAACACGCGCATCACTTTGGCTTTGTGCGTGTAGGGGCCATGGCCGGACAGATGTTCGATCTTGGCCAGCACACGGTCGCCCACGGCGGGGGCTTTGCCGGTGAGGGATTCGATCAAGAGTTTTGGCGGCTTGTCGTCATGCCACTCTACAGGGTGGCCATAAGCATCGCCATTATCATCGATGCCAGCGGTTTCAATCACGGTGACAGGCGGCAATTCACCAACAACATTCATGCGGCGCTTTTTGCCCGCCACCGAACCATCGCCTTTCATATCTTTGAGCAGCGACTTCAATTTGATCTTATCATTGCCTTTGATGCCAAAGGCGCGTGAAATCTCACGCTTGCCAATCGGTCCCTCGGAGCCTGCGATGAATTTTAAAATATCATCACGAGCGGGCAAGCCTTTCGGCTGTGATAGTTTTTGTTTGTCTCTAGGCGGTTTCGGCAACGGCTTTTTTCACTGCTTTCTTTGCAGCCTTCTTGGCAGGAGATTTCTTTGCGGCTTTCTTCGCTGGGTTCTTAGTTGGAGCTTTTTTAGCAGCAGCCTTTTTAGAGGGTTTCTTCTTTTTGCCGCCACCCTTGGCTTCGCGTTCGGCAATCAGCTCAATGGCTTCTTGCAGCGTAATTGTTTCAGGTGTTTGTTCGCCGCGCATTGTGGCATTGGTGGAGCCGTGCTTCACATAGGCCCCATATTTGCCAGTGAACACTTCAATGTCGCCCTCGCCATCAGGGTGCGCACCTAAGTTGCGAAGCGCTGTGGGCTTGGAACGGGCCGATGGACCCTTGGCGCGTTTCTCGGCCATTTTATCAACGGCGTGATTGAGGCCAATAGTGAACACATCGTCCGGCGATTCTAAGTTCGCATAAACGCCATCGTGTTTAATGTAGGCACCGAAGCGGCCAAAGTTTGCGGTGATAGGTGTTTTGGTTTCGGGGTGAATGCCCACTTCGCGCGGAAGCGACAGCAGCTTCAAAGCTGTTTCCAAATCCAGCGTATTCACATCGGTGCGGGCAGGGATGGAGGCGCGTTGTGGTTTTTCGCCCTCAACAGCCTCACCCAATTGCACATATGGCCCAAAGCGGCCTGCACGCCTAGTGACAGGCATTCCAGTTTCTGGATCATTGCCAAGCAAAATGCCATCGGCTGGCACATGATTTGCCGCACTCTCCGCATTGGTGGAGAGGGGCCGCGTGAAATTACACGTTGGATAATTAGTGCAGCCCACAAATGAACCGAAGCGACCAAGCTTCAATGACAATTGGCCATCCGCACAGTTAGGGCATTTGCGCGGGTCACCACCGCCAGCTGGAACTGGGAAAATATGCGGGCCTAAAATATCATTGAGTGAGTCGATCACTTGCGTGATGCGGAGATCTTTTACATCAGCCAAATTGGCCGTGAAGTCTTTCCAGAAATCGCGCAGCACTTGTTTGTAGTTCAACTCACCAGCAGAAACTTTGTCGAGTTGTTCTTCCAAGTTTGCAGTGAAATCAAATTCAACATAGCGCTTGAAGAATGATTCCATAAACGCTGTCACCACGCGGCCCTTGTCATCAGGGATCAAACGCTTTTTATCGATACGCATATAGCCGCGATCTGAAAGCGTTTTAAGAATACTTACATAAGTGGAAGGGCGACCGATGCCGAGTTCTTCCAATTTCTTGATCAGCGAAGCTTCGGAATAACGCGGTGGGGGTTCAGTGAAATGTTGATTGGCAGCGATGGTTTTTACACCCGTAATGTCGCCCTTTGCCATAGCGGGCAGGCGCTTGGCATCTTCATCTTCGCCATCATCTAAGTCTTCGTTATAGGCGCGGAGGAAGCCATCAAATTTCACAACCGAACCATTGGCGCGGAAGGAATAATGCTTGCCGTCGGTGCCAGTGGTGCCAAGGTCCGCAGTGGTGCGCTCAAATTCAGCACTTTCCATTTGGCTGGCAATCGTGCGCTTCCAGATGAGGTCAT
>JAYUPT010000271.1:0-6452 GCA_043759965.1 Aestuariivirga sp.
GGAACGCCACTGCCTTTATCGGTAACGGAAATTTGCACCATGTTGTTTTCAATTTTGCCTTGCACCGATACTTGTGCTGCGGATTGGTTTTCGCCTTCACCATATTTTATCGCATTGTCTATCAAGTTACTTAAAGCTTGGGCGAGTAGTTGGCGGTTACCAAGCACTTGGAGTCCCGCATCGGCTTGCAAGTTTAAAATTCCACCCGTTTCCTCTGCAATGGGTTCATAAAGCTCAACAACATCTTGCAAAATGTCGTGGACATCTAGACCTTCCAAAGCTTGCCGTTGTTGGCCGGATTCGGCTTGGGCAATTGAGAGCAGCGCATTGAAGGTGTGCAGCAGACCATCACACTCCTCAATCGTCTGGCTCAGAGCACCGCGATATTCAGCTTTACTGCTGCTGCGCAAGGCGGCTTCAACTCGGGCCTTCATGCGCGTGAGTGGAGTTTTTAGATCATGGGCTACATTGCTGGTTACATCTTTCATGCCCGCCATTAGGCGCTCAATTTGCGACAGCATTTCATTGAGCGATACACTAAGCCGATCGAGCTCATCGCCAGAGCCTGTGATGGGCATGCGCTGTGATAAATCGCCTGCCATAATTGTGTGGCTTGTATCCGTGATGGCATCGACGCGCCGCAGAAAATTTCGGCTGAGCAAAAAGCCTCCTCCAAGCCCCAATAAAATTGCCAAGCCTAACGCCCAATAGAGTGTGTTTTTGATCACATCCCCAAACCGCCGCAAACCCTGTACATCCCTGCCAACCAGCAATTCATATTCACCTTTGAGTTCGATATGAAATGCGCGCACCATGTGGGTTTGAATTGAGGAACCGTTGTTCACTTGAATTGGAAAATCCACCCAATCGCTATCAGCAATTTTGCCACTGGGATATGCCACCAAATTGCCCGCGATGTGCACCCCGTCTGGACCATTTAAGGCATATAATCCGCCACCATTTTCGCGAGCGCGGCGCTGCACCACATCTAAGATACCAGACATGCCGCGAATGCGGTATTGGTCCGCCAAGCCTTCAACTTCAGCCCGAATTGTATCTTCGGTTTGGCGTTCGAGAAGGTTTACTGTGCTGTAAAAAACATAACCTAAAATTGTGGCTGTAGATAAAGCGAAGAGCAGCAAATAAATGGCCGCAAGGCGAAACGTGGAGGTTCGGAATATTTTAGGATTAACGAGCACGGATCATATAACCCGCACCGCGCACAGTTTGCAGCAATTGCTCTTCAAAGCCCTTATCAATTTTTGCACGCAGCCGTGACACATGCACATCAATCACATTGGTTTGTGGATCGAAGTGATAATCCCAGACGTTTTCAAGCAACATGGTGCGGGTTACGATGTGGCCGGCATTGCGCATCAGAAATTCCAGAAGTTTGAATTCTCGTGGTTGCAGCAGAATAGCTTTGCCACTGCGTGTAACCGCCCGCGTGAGCAAATCGACTTCTAGATCCATAGCAATTAATTTTGTGTTTTTAGTATCGATATGGTTGCGGCTACCAAGACCTTCAACGCGCGCTAGAAGTTCAGAAAAAGAATAGGGCTTTGCCAAATAATCATCGCCGCCGGCGCGCAAACCTTTCACACGTTCATCTACATCACTGAGCGCACTTAATATCAAGACTGGCACTTTGCTGCCTTCTGCCCGGAGTTGGCTTATAACTTTTAAACCATCCATTTTTGGCAACATACGGTCGAGTATTAAAACATCATGCAGGCCCTCGTGTGCCATAGAATAGCCAAGCTCACCATCAGTGGCTAAATCGACAACGTGACCGCTTTCTTTTAGGCCTTTAACAAGCCAGTTTGCGGCATCATGATCATCTTCAATCACTAAAATTCGCATGGGTGTTTCTGTGCGCCGATGGGTGGTTGATGTCAATTCAGCTGACATGATTTTGAATTCTCATTTGAAAAAAGGGGGCGCGGAGACCAGCTCTTGGGGGAACGCCGGGGGAGGGCGACCAGTCTCCGCGCTTTAAAAGTGCTGGCCTCAAGCGGGGCGAGGCAAGCACTATTTTCTACAGTATGGTTGTGAAAATGGATCACAGACCATTCACGATTTTGCATGTGGCAGGGCCACAAAACGCTGACCTTCACTACTGCGCACCAGCAGCAATACTTTATTGCCAGTTGCGTTTTTTAACGCAGAGGCTACTGCGCCAGCATCATTCACTTCAGTTCCGGCAACTTCGAGGATCACGTCGCCCTCTTTCACGCCCTTTTCGGCGGCAGAGGAATTTGGGTCCACTTTTGTCACCTTCACACCAGCCCCATCATCGGCTGGAGCCACTTCTAATCCATAATCCTTCAAGCCGTCTTTGGCTGGCTCGGCCACTGCGGCGGAAGCCATTTTCGGGTCGGTTGGCATTGCGTCCAAAATCACCGAAATGATTTGTGGTTTGCCATCACGGATGATGGCGAGATCAATCTTTTTGCCCGGAGCAATTTGGGCAATAACTTTAGCCAAGTCGCGAGGGTCAGAAATTTCCGCGCCTTCGACTTTCAAAATCGTATCGCCAGACTTTAGCCCTGCTTTCAATGCTGGTGAGCCAGCTGTTAGATCTGAGATAAGTGCTCCTTTTGCATTTTCAAGACCCATGCCTTCAGCAATATCAGCTGTCACGGGTTGAATTTGCACGCCCAGCCAGCCGCGCGTGACCTTGCGATTGGTTTTAAGACTTTCGATCACATTTTCGGCAGTTGAAGCTGGAATGGCAAAGCCAATGCCCACCGAGCCGCCTGAGGGCGAAAAGATGGCGGTGTTAATGCCAATAACTTCGCCTTCCAAATTAAAGGTTGGACCGCCAGAATTGCCTTTGTTGATGGAAGCGTCAATTTGCAGGAAATCATCATAGGGGCCAGAACCAATATCACGGCCACGCGCTGAGATGATGCCGGAGGTTACGGTGCCACCCAGACCAAATGGGTTGCCAACCGCCATCACCCAATCGCCCACTTTGGCTTCGGTTTTGGCAAACTCGACATAGGGGAATGATTTATCGGATTTTATTTTCAAGAGGGCAAGATCGGTTTTTGGATCAGTGCCGATGACTGTTGCGTCAAATTTTTCGCCGCCTTGGAAAGTAACTGACACTTCAGCTGCATCTTGAATAACATGGTTATTGGTGACCACATAGCCATCCGCCGTCAACACAAAGCCTGAACCCAACCCAGCACCACGACCATGAGGGGCTTGGGGACTGCGGTTTTTGAATTGTGGGAATTGGTTAAAGAAATCTCTGAGCTGGGGTGGAATTTCGTTTGTGTCGCCTTCGCCATCCAAGTTGGCAGCGGCGTCTGCGAATTTCACTTCCACGCTCACAACTGAAGGCATAACCTTCTCAACCAGCGGAGCTAAGCTTTGACTGGGGTTCAAATTAGCAATTTGTGCGGCCTGCACAGGCTGTGTTGGAACTGCAATTAAAGTTGAAGTGAGCACTGTTGCGCCCAAGAGGCCAGCAGTGAAAAGACCGAGAACGGTTTTTTTGGAAAGGGCAAGCATTGTTCGAACTCCATTAGGTTGATGGATGGAGCATCGAAGAGTGTGGCTTACCTGAACATTACGGTTGCATGAAAGTTTTGTAAGTTACATGGCGAGATTGTGGCGAGGGTGCTTCACTCGCTTTCGCTTTTGCCCAATTTCACACCCTTAGCCTTCAGGCTATCTGCAATTTCTTTCGGCATATAATTTTCATCGTGTTTGGCTAAAACTGTGTCGGCTTTAAAGCTGCCGTCTGCTTGCAAAATGCCTTCAGCCACCACACCTTGATTTTCGGAAAAAAGATCAGGCACAATGCCATCATAGCTCACCGGCGTTGATTTCAGCGTATCGGTTATTTCAAACTGATTTCCCGTTGGCGGTTGCTTTTTCCAACTGCCCACCACCACCATGCCGCCCAAGCGAATGCGGGTGCCCGGCTTCACACCTTTCTCAACCAAATCACTTGGCGTGTAAAAAAACACGATTGAATCGCGGGCGGCATACAGCACCATAGAGGCAACAAGGCCCAAGGCGGCCAGCGAAGCGAGGATCATAGATAGCCGTGCTTGTTTGCGGGTCATACGAATTTAATACTGCTCCTGCTTCAAAAGGTGCACTGTCCCATTGTCGCATGGCGGCATTGTGGTGTCGGAAAAAGTTGGAGTGGGGCTCACACCTCTGATAGACAAGGCTTAATCACGGAAACACCCTATGAAATCAAAATATTCAATTTTCTCACTCGCTCGCAATGCCAAGAATTATCACAAGGATTGGGAGCGTGCTTGGCGTTCACCTGCCCCCAAGGCTGAGTATGATGCTGTGATCATCGGTGGTGGCGGGCATGGTTTGGCCACGGCTTATTATTTGGCCAAGAACCACGGCCTCACCAATATCGCTGTTGTAGAAAAAGGCTGGATTGGCGGTGGCAACACCGGGCGCAACACGACAATTATTCGTTCCAATTATTTGCAAGATTCTTCAATCGCAATTTATGAACTTTCACGCTCGCTCTATGAGGGCCTGAGCCAAGATTTGAATTATAATATGATGTTCTCCCCACGCGGCGTTCTTATGTTATGTCAAACGCAACATGAACTCCGCGCCTTCCAGCGCACCGCCCATGCCAATCGTTTGGCGGGGCTTGATTGCCGGATGGTGACCCCAACTGAAGTGAAAGAGATTGTTCCGATCATCAATACGGATCCGAACTGTCGTTATCCCATTCTGGGTGCTTATTATCAACCGCGTGGCGGCACCGGGCGCCATGATGCTGTGGCGTGGGGTTATGCGCGCGGGGCTGATGCGCTTGGTGTTGATATTATCCAGAATTGCGAGGTGACTGGCATCTTGCGCGACGGCGGCAAAGTGACTGGACTTGCCACCACACGCGGTGAAATTAAAACCAAGAAAATTGGGGTGGTGACGGCGGGCCATGTATCCACCATTATGGATATGGCTGGCATCCGCATGCCGATTGAATCGCTTTGCTTGCAAGCGCTGGTATCTGAGCCGATTAAGCCGGTGCTGGATTGCGTGGTGATGGCCAACACGGTGCATGGTTATATGAGCCAATCTGACAAGGGTGAGCTTGTGGTTGGTGGTGGTACTGATCCTTATAATAATTATTCGCAGCGCGGCTCATTCACAGCACTTGAACACACAGTGACGGCGCTGGTTGAAACCTTCCCAATCATCTCGCGCCTGCGCATGTTGCGGCAATGGGGCGGCATTGTGGATATGACCGGTGATCGTTCACCGATTTTATCGAAGACCGAACTTGAAGGGCTCTATGTGAATTGTGGGTGGGGCACAGGCGGCTTTAAAGCCATTCCAGGTTCAGGCTTTGTGTTTGCTGATACGATGGCAAACGACCGACCGCATAAAATTGCTGAACCATTTGGTTTGAACAGATTTGCCGAAGGCCGCTTGATTGACGAAAGCGTTGCTGCGGCCGTGGCGCATTAAGGGGAAGAACGATGATCATTGTAACCTGCCCTGTGTGTGGTGCTTCCGGCGATGAAACCGATTTTCATTATGGCGGGCAAGCGCATGTGAGGCGTCCAGCCACGACTGATCCTGTGAATATCACCGATGAAGAACAGCGCGATTATTTGTTCATTCGGCATAATCCGAAAGGCTTGCATTTTGAGCGCTGGCGTTGTGATCGTGGTTGCGGAAAATGGTTCCATGCGGCGCGGGATACGATGACGCTGGATTTTAAAGCCACTTACGGCATCACCGAATTGCCAACTGTTGAAGTGATGAAAGAAGCCAAAGGCCCATGGGCTGAGTATTTCAAAAAGCGGACGAAAGAGAAAGCATGAGCAAGAATCCTTACAGGCTTTCAAGCGGCGGCACGCGCATTGACCGCGCCCGCAAAGTGACATTCTCATTCGATGGCAAAGATGTGTCTGGCTTTGCCGGAGACACTTTGGCCTCGGCGGTTATGGCGTCGGGTCAGAAAATTTTCGGCCGCAGTTTTAAATATCATCGCCCTCGCGGGGTAGTGGGCCTTAGCTCGGAAGAAATGAATGCGCTGATTGGTGTGGGTGAAGGCAATAAACACGAACCGAATTTGCGCGCCACACAGATTGAGATTTTTGAGGGCCTGAGTGCTGAAAGCCAGAACCGCTGGCCGTCATTGAAATATGATATTGGTGCCATCAATTCAAAATTCTCACGCTTTATTCCGGCCGGATTCTACTACAAAACTTTCATGTGGCCGAAGAGCTTTTGGAAACATGTGTATGAACCCTTCATTCGCAAAGCAGCGGGCTTAGGAAAAGCCCCTGAAGGCCGCGACCCAGACACTTATGAACATATGCATATTCATGCTGATGTGATTATCGTGGGCGGTGGCCTTGCTGGTTTGGCAGCCGCGGAAGCTGCTGCATCAACTGGCGTAAAAGTTTTGCTCTGTGATGAGAACCCAGTGTTGGGCGGCATTGCCG
>JAYUPT010000272.1:0-2585 GCA_043759965.1 Aestuariivirga sp.
GGTTGGAGCAAACCCGAACTGGCGCCATGGATTTACATTATGCCTCCCAAAGACGGCATTCTAGATCTTGATTTTATCGCATTGGCCCCAGAACCCGAAACTATTGTTACCCAGGCGTTTGTCAAGCTTAATGTGAAAACAAAAATGCCGGTTCCCGATTGGGTTTCAGGCGTCAGGGTTCACGGCGCGACAAATTTTATTGTGGAGAAGCTTGCTGCGCCTGCCGTCAAGAAAATAAATGTAATGCCCTCACCGTGGCCATTCCCCTGGTTTACTCCACACATAAAAAAAATTGAATAGCGCGTTACTGTGAAACTTTGAATCTCCCACTTTTCATATAGCGGATAAAAACAAAGCTGAAGATCAGCAAGCCGCCGATCATGATGACTCCGCTTTCGCCGCCAATGTATTCAAGTACGAGGGGCGATTTTGTCTGGGTCATTTCCGTCATGATTTCCCAGGCCGTGTTGGCCGCCGCATGGGCGATGGCTACAGCCCAGACGCTTCCGGTCCAGATCCTGATGAAACCAAAAAATACTCCGGCAAGGGTGAGCGTCACCAGGAACAGTGGCACCACGAGCAGCGGATTTCCCGTGTTGTGGTAATAGTCGGTGGTGAGCATGAGCGGCAGATGCCAGACGCCATGCAGAAAGCCCACGATCATCATGGCGGGCACAACGCCAAAGGAAAACAGGCGTGGCAGCATGTAACCGCGCCAGCCGATCTCCTCGCCCAGAGCAAACAGCGTTCCAATTGCAAGGCCGGTGGATATCTTGAAAATGGCAAAGCCGATGGACCCGCTCATCTGCGGTGCGACGAAAACAGCAAGTCCGGCGAGCGACAGGATAACAAGGCCTACCAAATGAATGACGGCGGGACCGGCAATGGCCAACGGCCAGCCTTTGAATCCGGCGCGGTCAAGGCCGAGGAGCGACAGGCATTTGCGGAAACCACCTTCTGGCGAAATGAAAGCCAGCATGATCACCGTTGCAATTGTCGGCGTCATCATCGTCACGATAAGGCTTGCCTCACCAAGGACCGGCACCGCCAAAACCACGGCCACGGCCACGGCGAGCGCCAGCGTGATTGCGTAAAAGAGTAAAGCCCGGTTTGCGTTTGTCATGCCAGCAACGGCAATCGGTTAACTGAAGGTCAAGACTGCAAAGAGCACGGCGAGCAAGGCCGAAACACCCGCCATCGGGCCCAGCTTTGGAAGGCGCGCGGCAAGCGCCACATTGCCCTTGCGGATTTCCGCATAGGTCATGTGGATCAAACCTACCACGACAGTCAGCGAGAGGATGAACACAGCCTTGACCCAGAACATTTGCGGCAGGCTGCCAAAGCCATCCCACTTGCTCCACACCAGGATGAGTCCCGTGACCCAGAGCAGAGCCAGGCCAATGCCTGACACATTCGCAAGTATCGGTCCAAGGCCCCGCACCACCTTTGCCTCATCGGCTGGCAGGACCAGGGCGCGCCGCATGATGATGGCGCTGGCGAAGCCGCCCGCTGCACCGAGCATTAGACCCACAAAATGCAGAAAAAGCATGGCTTCGTTCATTTTAAATACCCCTTGCTGATGTTTTCCTCGGGACGATTCAGGACGTCAAAGTTTGCTGCAGTGGGCAGGCAATGGCAAGAGGAAAGGCGGAATGTCCCGGCGGAGAGGATTTCACAATGTTTATTTGGGAGTGATTTAGGGTGCGAAGGTGTAGACTCTCTCTTCCGTTTGTTATCTTGATTCTTCGGCACTTTCATAATCGGACAATCCACAATGGCGATTCAAATGCCTATAAACCTCCTGCTGTTGCTTGGAGCTGGGTTTAGTCGAAATTGGGGAGGCTGGTTAGCGGCCGAAGCTGATGAATACCTTCTTGGTCATTCAGCAATCGACAAAACGGTTCGTGATGTATTGTGGCATCATCGGAGGCGAGGTGGCTTCGAGGGAGCACTCGCACAGCTTCAGAATGACGACCCCAAAGGTGAAAGATTAGGGCGCCTGCAAGAAGCACTTATCCAAATGTTTGTGGACATGGATAGAGCATTTGAAGGAGTCAACTTCAATTTCAATCATAATCTCAAAGAGTCCGTTTCGTTTTTTCTCACTCGATTTGATGCGATTTTTACACTTAACCAAGACCTCCTCCTTGAACGGCATTATTTACGAACAGATGATGTGGCATTGAAGAGCGAAGGCAAGTGGAACCAGTATCGATTGCCTGGTTTGAAGAAAAGCATTGCCGAGGCTGAGGCATGGGGCGGTGTTGGGGTGTGGGAGCCGGATGAAACAACATTTTCAATTGAAGCTGGCGCGCAACCTTATTTCAAGCTCCATGGATCAGCAAACTGGCATGTTTCTGGTTCTAACCAACTTTTAGTAATGGGAGGAAATAAATCTGGGACCATTTCCAAGTATGCGGTTTTACAGAAATACCACTCTGAATTCATTGCTAAATTATCTAAAGAAAATACGAAACTTATGATTATAGGCTACAGTTTTGGCGACGATCACATCAATCGATCAATAACAGATGCAATACTGGCTGGTGGACTGAGGACATTCATCATTGATCCGCTGGGAACGG
>JAYUPT010000273.1:0-2574 GCA_043759965.1 Aestuariivirga sp.
TCCGGCTCCACTTGGCACGCGGCTGGGCAATGCCCGCATTTTAATTCATCACTCAATATGACCAAGGTTCATAACTATGGCACGCAGCTTTATCCGCAATTGGAAAAACTTACGGGCCAAGCTGTGAGCTGGCATGGCTGCGGAGGCTTGCGGCTTGCCACCACAACTGAGGAAGTGAACTGGCTTAAATATGTTTATGGCATTTCGCGGCTGGCTGGATACGAAGCCGAAATCATCGGGCCTTCGGAGATCAAGCAATATCATCCTTACTTAGAAACCTTTGGCGTGAAGGCCGCCTTCCGCACTGTGAATGATGGCCATGTGGCGCCTGCCGATATTACCAATGCCATGGCGGCGGGTGCACGCCAATTGGGGGCTGAGATTTATCGGCGCACCAGAGTGACCGATATTAAACTTCAGCCCAATGGTGAGTGGCGCGTGTTCACTGAGGCGGGCAACATTGATTGCCAGCATGTGGTGAATGCAGCGGGTTCATATTGCGATGTGGTGGCGGGGTGGACCGGGCACCTCGCCCCCATCTCCAACATGCTGCATCAATATGTGATCACTGAACCGCTACAAGAACTCATCGATTTGAAGCTGGAACTTCCCGTTGTGCGCGACCCCTATTCCCATGCTTACTTACGCGAAGAAACCAATGGCGTTCTGGTTGGGCCTTATGAAACTGCCACCGCCCATGTGTGTTGGGACGGCCAGCCGCCACGATGGGATTATGAGAGCGAGCTTGAGGTGAATGAGCTTGATCGCATTATGCCATGGCTGGAAAAAGCCACAGAGCGTTTGCCGCTATTTGGCAAGGCTGGTGTGAAGTCGATCATTTCTGGTGCGATTACGCACACGCCGGACGGCGTTTATCTCTCAGGCCCTGCCCATGGTGCGCCTGGTTATTGGATGCATTGTGGCGCTTCGATTGGCATTTGCCAAGGCGGTGGGGCTGGCAAATATCTGGCGCAGTGGATGGTGCATGGCCAAGCCGAAATAAACATGCGCGAATTTGATCCGCGGCGCTTTGGGCCATGGGCAACTAAGGAATACACCACTGAAGTTTCCATCGCCGATTATCACCACATGTATTATTGTTACAAACCCGGCGAGCAACATGTGGTTGGGCGCGGGATTCGTAAATCGGCTTTATATGACACGCTGAAAAATGAAGGCGCGCAGTTTGCGCAAATCTTCGGTTGGGAACGACCGCGTTGGTATGACAAGACGGGCAAGGGCGAAAATTTCTCCTTCCGCCGTTCTAACCAGTGGAATGCCGTGCGCGAAGAAGCGCTTGCCGTTCGGACCCGTGTTGGTTTGATGGACCTCTCAACTTTTTCTAAATTTGATGTGACGGGACCGGATGCTTATTCCTTCCTAGAACGCATTTGCGCTAATAAAATTCCTACCAAGGACGGTGGAATTATTCTTGGTCACTTGCTGAATGAAAATGGATTCATTGAAAGTGAAATAACTGTCACGCGATTGGCTGCGGATCGTTTTTATGTGCTGTCTGCTGCTGTGGCACAGCTTCATGATTTTGATCAGTTGAATTGGCGGAAAAAAACTTCGGAAAATGTGACCATAACCGACATCACCGATGATTATGGCGTGTTGGTTCTTGCTGGCCCACGGGCGCGCAAAACACTTGCTCCGTGTACGGATGATGATTTGAACTTTCGCTGGTTGACCGCTCGCGTAGCTACAATTGCTGGCGTTTCTGGTGTGCGTTTGCTTCGTGTCAACTATGTGGGTGAACTTGGTTGGGAACTTCATGTACCCATGGCAAGCATGAAGACTGTTTATGATGCTGTGATGAAGGCGGGCGCTCCTCATGGTATCAAACTGTTCGGCACTTACGCCATGAACTCACTACGAATGGAAAAATCTTATCGCGGATGGGGTTCAGAACTCACCACAGAAATTGATATGTTTGAAGCTTCGATGAGCCGCTTCATTCGATTGGACAAGCCAGACTTCATCGGCAAAGCGGCCACATTGACAGCCCAGCAACGAGGCCCGCGTTTAACGCTGGTCACTATGAGCGTGGATAATACCGATTCTGATTGTGTGGGCAATGAACCTGTTTATCATCAGGGCAAGATCGTAGGGCTAACCACCTCTGGCGCTTTCGGCCATACCACTAATTTATCTTTGGCTTTTGCTTATGTGGATCCCAAATTGACAACCGAAGGCACAGAGTTTGAGGTGATGGTTTTTGGTGAAATGCGCAAAAGTCGGATTATTCCTGAGTCAATTTATGACCCCACCAATTCATGCTTGAAGGCATGATCAAAAATAAACCATTAGTCGGCATTGCCCTGATGATTGGCGCAATGTTGGTGTTTCCATTTTTAGATGTGGTGGCGAAGTTTCTTGGGAATGATGGGGTGCCAGTTGTTGAAATTGTTTGGGCACGGCTTACCTTTGGCATGGTGATTACGGCACCGTTGCTTTGGCGAAATGAGGGATTGAAAAGTTTAATCCCGCGCGAGCCACGGCTGAATATGTTGCGTGCTGGCTTCATCATGGTTTCAACCATGATGTTTTTTGGCGCATTGCGTTACCAGG
>JAYUPT010000274.1:0-6416 GCA_043759965.1 Aestuariivirga sp.
TATTTGAGCGCGATGAAGCGATTAAGCTTTTGTCTTCCGGCTAGGTTTCTTCACAGGCTTTGCCACCAGCAGTTCTGCTGCTGCATTCAAGGGTGCATCAGGGAATACCAGCCCCATAGAAATCACCAGTTTCAAGCCATCTTCAACACTCATCTCAAGCAGCTTAACTTCGCTTACATCAACAAAAAATACATAACCTGATGTTGGGTTTGGTGTTGTTGAAACATAAACTGAATGCATTGCCCTGCCCTTTTCCAAGCCAATGGTGCCGCCATCCACATCGCGCGAAATAAACCCAATTGACCATGTGCCCTTGCGCGGCCATTCCACCAAGCACACCTGCTTGAACGATGATCCTTTTTCGGAAAAAATCGTTTCAAAAATCTGTTTGGAACCTTTGTAGATCGAGCGCACCACCGGAGTACGGTTTAACAAATTATCCCACCAGCCAAGCAATGTGCGGCCCACCAGATTGGCACCCAAAGCCCCAACTAGTGTGATGAAAGCCAAGGCAAAAACTAATCCGTAACCTGGAATTCTAAACGGCAAATAATTATCAGGATTATAGACATAGGGAATGAGCGGCTTTACCCAGCCATCAAAAGAACTGATCACCCACAGTGTTGCCCAAATGGTGATGGCCGCAGGCGCAGTAATAACCAGCCCCGTAAAAAAATAGGTCCGTAGCCGCGACAACAGTGAGTTGCGCGGTGGGCTTGGTTTTGAAATGTTAGTATCTTCAGTCATATAGATTGAATGCCCTAACCCCAAACAACTTGCAAGTTTGATTGGACATAACTTTACTCTTGCCGAATTGGATTCTCTTCGCTCCACACTCGTGCGCGTGCTTCGGCTTCAATTCTGGTTTCTTGTGTGGCAGCAAAGCGCAAATCATTCATCCTCGCCGAAATCATCGGATATTCATCGGCAGGGGCCGCATCTGCCGCAATAATATACCACATCAAAGCCCGTGTTTCGTCGAAGCGGACAACTTTGCCAGAAACATAAAGTTCAGCCAGATAAGCAGCCGCTTGCGGGCTGTGTTTACGCACAGCTGCGTTCAACCATTTAAGCCCTTGTTGCGGATTTTTCTTCATGCCTTCGCCTTCAATACTCATCACACCCAAAGCATAAAGTGCGCCGGGGTGAGCATATGCCGTGGCAAGGCGCAAAAATGTGCGTGCAGCCAATTGTGGGTTGGCTTTCAATTGTGCTGAGAGAATACCGCTGCGCTGATAATTGGCAAGCTGCAACTGGCTATCCACTGTCACACGCAAGCGATTTTTATCAGGTTCATCAGGATCAAAGTTTTCAGCAACACGTCTGTAATAGGAATAAGCAACAGCCGGATTCTTGGCCACACCTCGCCCCAAACGATACATATGGCCCAAATACCAATCAGCAATAAAATTGCCATCGTCTGAGGCATTATTAAAATATTTCAGCGCCTTCTCATAATTGCCCTTGTTATAAGACTTTTTGGCGGCCTTCAAATCGTCAGTCCAGAACGGCACAATATCAATGCTGGGCATTCGCAGTTTTGGAGGTGCAGGAAAATATGAAAAAAATCCACCTTCACTGTCTTCCGCAAAGGCGTGTGTGGAAGGACCAGCCATGAGAACTGCAACGAGCACAACCCATACACGCAAAACAAAAATAATCGGCGAAACACTCACCCGAAGCCGACCCTCTCTGCGTTGAACCTGTGACACGAAGACCTACAATCTAAATTTAAAAAAAGTGCTAACCGCCACAACCTCATGGTGGATAATCCATGTCAGTCAAATACTTGGCAATTGCGGCGGATCATGGCTCAATGCACGGCGCAATTCGGTCACCATCACAAATCATGAAACTGTGATATTGTTGCAACAGAACACCTGTGTGGAACATATAAATCTTTGCAAATTCAAGCCACCATGCCAGTTTCAAGCCATGAAAGATTCCCTTAGCCCGCAACCAGAGAACCTAACTTTCAAGTATGTACCGCGCCCTGGCTTGCTAAAAATCGCCTTAATCAATTTTTTCCTCGGCTTGATCACCTTAACAATTTATCGCTTTTGGGCAAAAACCAACACCCGCAAGCATATTTGGAGTTGTATCCATATTAACGGCGAACCGTTGGAATATACCGGCAGAGGAGGCGAGCTGTTTCGCGGCTTCCTGATAGTCTTCGGCCTTTTCATCCTGCCTTACATTCTGCTGTTTAAAGGTTTGCAGCTTTCCCTTGGTGAAGCCCACCCAGCCGTCACGGCCCTGAGCTTGCTTTTTGCTTTCGCTGTCTATTTTCTGTGGGGTTTTGCCATTTACAAACAGCGCAAATATCAACTTTCGCGCACGCAGTGGCGCGGCATTCGCGGCACCTTGGTGGGGTCAGCTATGATTTATAGCCTTACTTATTTTGGGTCGATGTTGGCAAAGTTATTTTCAATGGGCTGGGCCACCCCGGTTATGAACACAGTGCTGCAAGAGCAAATTAGCAATGACATGCGCTTTGGCGATGCGGCATTTAAATTCAAAGGTCGGGCTGGGCCACTTTATCCAACTTATGCTTTGTGCTGGTTTCTCACTGGCTTGTTTGCAATCAGCGCCATTACTTTCATTTCCTATGAGGCCACAACGTGGTTTGGCGCTGAACTCAGCACCATATTTGACCGCATTTTTGAACGCCGCGATGCGCCAAAACCCACCGAGACGGATTATTACATCTTTGGCGTCATCATCTTGTTGGTCGTTTCCGCCTTGGCCGTTTTCTTCATTATCATCCCAATGCTTTGGGCAATTTACACCGCCAAAGAAATTCGCACCTTTGCCAATTACACAAGGTTTGATGGCGCGCAGTTTAAGCTTGAAGTGCGAAGTTGGGGCATGGTGTGGCTCGCACTAAGCAACATCGTGTTGTTCATCATAACGCTGAGCATTGCACGGCCATTCATCATCCAGCGCTCCATGCGCTACGTCATAGACCGCCTCAGCTTAGAGGGCGCAATTGATATTGACCGCATTCAGCAATCATCAGCAGCCCAACCAAAACGTGGTGAAGGCTTGGCTGATGCCTTTGATTTGGGAGCATGGTGATGGCGGTTGCTGCAACATATTTTGATGGCCAATCTGCCAGAGATCATCAAGTAACACTGGATATTGCTGGAACTGCGCTGGTTTTTTCCAGCACTTCGGTACCATCAACACGGTGGACCATCAAAGGATTACACCCGCTTGATCCTCCGTCATCCGGCCAGCCTTTCCGTTTAACCCACGTTGATAAGCCGGGTGCAAGACTGATCTTGCGAGACGACGCTTTTATTAAAGCCCTCCTTTCAAGTTCACCCCATTTGAAGGGTGGATATTCTTGGGGAGATATTTGCAGCATTTTTGGCTGGACCATTGGTGGCCTCGCCGCGGTTGCCGCACTCACCTATGTTTGCATGGCTTTGTTGCCAGATAAAATTGCTAAGATTCTCCCAAATGATTGGCGAAACCGCGTCGGCCGCGAAATGGAAACTGCGGTAGTTGAAGGCGCCAGATTGTGCAGCACCCCCAAAGGCAATGCAGCTTTGGCAGCCATGATTGGCAACCTCGCCCAAGGTGCGCCAGATATGCCAGCCATCAGCGTGCACATTTATGATGTGCCCATTCTCAATGCCTTCGCTGTTGCGGGCGGCAACATTATCATGACGCGGGAGCTGATTGAAAAAGCCGATGCGCCAGAAGAAGTGGCAGGCGTGCTCGCCCATGAAATTGGCCATGTTTTTCACCTTCACCCTGAGGCGCAATTGGTGCGGCTTACTGGAATGCAAGTTTTGGCCAGCATTTTCACAGGTTCCAATGGTGGCAATATGTCCACAAGCTTAGCCTTCATCGCAACCATTCTAAAATATACGCGAAGCGCTGAAAAGGAAGCCGATGCCTATGCCCGCGAGACTTTGGTTAACGCTTCTATTAACCCTATGGGATTGAAAACTTTTTTTGAAAAAATTCAAAAACTCGAAGCAGACTTAAAAACCAACAACTCCACTTTCAAAGCATTGGGCAATCTATTTGCCACTCATCCCGGCACTGAAGATCGCATAAAGGAAATCACCCCGTTGCCCGTCGGCCAAGTTGCAGTGCCCGCTTTAACACCAGATGAGTGGCTGGCATTGAAGGCTATTTGCGTGAAGTAGTTTACGCTTCGCCCGCATCTTCGCTAATGCTTTCCACGGAAACCACATGCTCTTCATCTGCTGTGTTGATAAGGCGCACACCTTGGGCGTTGCGGCCAGTCTTGCGCACATCAGCTACCGGGCAGCGGATCAATTGGCCACCATCTGTTACAAGCATAATTTCATCGCTATCAAGCACCGGGAACGAAGCAACCAGCGGCCCATTGCGCTCATTCACAACCATCGCCGTAATGCCTTTGCCACCACGATTGGTGATGCGATAATCATAGGACGAGGAACGCTTGCCATAACCATTTGCCGAAACCGTGAGCACCATTTGCTCGGCTGCTGCCATTGCTGCAAACCGCTCAGGGGCCAAAGTCACGTCTTCTGTTGTCTCCTCATCCGAAACAACCTCTTCAGCATCAAGCGCCGCACGCGACATTTTGATATATGCGCCGCGTTCTTCGGGTTTGGCTTCAATGTGATGCAAAATCGACATGGAAATTACTTTGTCATCTTTCTCCAACCTAATGCCACGCACGCCGGTTGAGCCACGGCTCATAAACACGCGCACATCGGTGACGGCAAAGCGAATGGATTGACCCTGCGCCGTTGTCAGCAACACGTCATCGTCATTGCTGCAAATATCAACACCAGCAATGGCATCGCCATCTTCAAGTTTCATGGCAATTTTGCCACCACGGTTAATGCTTTCAAATTCAGAAAGTTCATTGCGTCGCACATCGCCAGAGCGTGTGGCAAACACAATTTGCAATGTGGCCCAAGTGGCTTGATCTTCCGGCATCGGCATAATGGTGGTGATGCGCTCATCCTGAGCCAAGGGCAGCAAATTGATCATCGCCTTGCCGCGTGCCTGCGGGTTGCCAATGGGCAAGCGCCAGCATTTCATGCGGTAAACCATGCCTTTAGATGAGAAGAAAAGAATCGGTGTATGGGTGTTGGCCACGAACAGCTTCGTAACAAAATCTTCGTCTTTAATCTGCACCCCAGCCCGGCCCTTGCCGCCACGCTTTTGGGCACGGTAGGCTGAAAGCGGCACACGCTTTACATAACCAGAGTGGCTAACTGTCACCACCATATCTTCGCGCTGAATTAAATCCTCGTCTTCAACCTCGCCTTCATTCTCCACAATTTCAGTGCGGCGTGGGGTGGCAAATTCAGTTTTAATTTCGGCAAGTTCAGTTTTGATAATCGTTTGCACGCGAACGCGCGAACCAAGAATTTCGAGATAATCTTTAATCTCAAGCGCCAGTTTTTCCAACTCATTGGAAATTTCTTCAAGGCCCAAAGCTGTGAGGCGGGCCAAGCGCAATTCAAGAATGGCGCGGGCTTGTTCATCCGATAATATGTAAGTGCCATCTTCACGCAGCGCGTGGCGTGGATCAGCGATCAAAGCAATCAACGGTTCTAAATCTCGCGCTGGCCAAGCGCGTGCCATCAAGGCCTCTCTCGCTTCTGCCGTATCTTTCGAACCGCGAATAAGCTTGATCACTTCGTCAATGTTAGCAACAGCAATGGCAAGGCCCACCAACACATGCGCGCGGTCTCGCGCTTTGCGGAGCAAAAACTTTGTGCGCCGTGTAATCACTTCTTCGCGGAAGGCGATGAAGGCTTGCAGCAAATCCTTGAGATGCATCGTCTCAGGGCGGCCGCCATTCAAGCACACATTGTTGATGCTGAATGTGCCTTGCAGCGGCGAGAACCGATAAAGCTGATTGAGAACAATATCAGCCACCGCATCGCGCTTCAATTCAACAACTACACGCATGCCTTCACGCGAGCTTTCGTCACGAATATCAGAAATGCCTTCAATCTTTTTGTCGCGCACCAATTCGGCAATGCGCTCCACCATCATGGCCTTATTAACCTGATATGGAATTTCTGTGATGATCAGAGCTTCGCGGTCTTTGCGAATTTCCTCAACCGCCACGCGGCCACGCATCATTATCGAACCGCGTCCAGTGTGGAACGCTGATTTAATTCCAACACGGCCCAAAATGAGCGCACCTGTTGGAAAGTCTGGGCCCGGAATCACATCGATTAAATCTTCAATGCCAATCTCCGGATTTTCCATGACAGCCAAAGTGGCATCAATCACTTCGCCCAGATTATGTGGCGCCATGTTGGTGGCCATGCCCACGGCAATGCCGCCCGAACCATTGACCAACAGGTTTGGAAACTTGGCCGGAAGCACTGTGGGTTCGCGTTCGGAATTATCATAGTTGGCTTGGAACGCCACTGTGTCTTTGT
>JAYUPT010000275.1:0-2571 GCA_043759965.1 Aestuariivirga sp.
GTGATTTTCGATTTATTTGCCAGCGGCGATTTGGATTTGGCTTTTGGCAAGTCAAATGTGATACATGCAGCCGTAGCAAACGGTGGTATGGCTGAGAAATTGCTGGATTATGCGCGAAAACTCGCGCAGTACGACAGTTTAAGCGTTACAGGATTGGGATTACAGACGGTAGCATGAGCGATATTAACGATAGCAACGAAAAGCCAAGTGCCACACGCGCTGGCGGAAATACGTTAAGCCTGAAGCGCCCTTCGATTGAACAATCGAAGGTGAAGCAGAATTTTGCCCATGGCCGCACCAAGACTGTGGTGGTGGAAACCAAGCGCAAGCGTTTTGGTGAAGATCGCCCCACAACACCTGTGGCAGCCCCTGTTGCAGCTGTCACTCACGCTGCGCCAAGTGCTGCACCTGTTGCTGCCGATAAGCCAAAATTTCAAACAGCACCGCGTGTTGCTGAACCTACAACACAGCGCCCCGTTACCCCGCCACCATCAGCCAGACCGGGTGTGGTTCTCCGCACACTTTCTGCTGATGAGCGTGAAGCGCGTGAACGCGCTTTAGCTGGTTCTAAAGTGCGCGAAGCTGAAGAGCGCAAGCGCCAAGTTGAAGATGCAATTCATCGTAAAGCCCAAGAAGAACAAGAAGCGATTGATCGTGCAGCTGCGGCAAAGCGCAAAGCTGAAGATGATCTTCGCCACAAGGCTGATGATGATGGCAAGCGCAAGGCTGAGGAAGCTGTTAAAAAGCTTGCTCCAAAATCCACAGCACCATCGAGTGCCACACTGCGTTCCAATAATGAAGATGAAGGTGAGCAACGCTCTAAAGCACCGCTTCGCACATTTGGCGGTGTTATTAAGCGCGAAGTTAAGGTGCCCGCTCCAGTTCGCACCAAAGCTGAGGCTGATAAGCGCCGTGGCAAACTTACGTTGGCTACTGTTGGCTCGGAAGAAGAAGGTGACCGCGTTCGCTCGGTTGCTGCTTTCAAGCGCCGCACCGAACGCCTGAAGAAACAGGCTCAGGGCTTTACCAAGCCAACCGAAAAAATGTCCCGTGATATTGTTATTCCTGATGTAATCACTATTCAGGAACTCGCCAACCGCATGGCCGAACGCGCTGTGGATATTATCCGCATGTTGATGAAGCAAGGCCAGATGCACACGATCAATGATTTGATCGATGCTGATACCGCTCAGATTATCGCCGAAGAAATGGGCCACAGAGTTCGCCGCGTTTCGGAAGCCGACGTTGTTGACAGCTTGGGTGCTGATGATGATGTTGATGGCTCACAATTGCCGCGCCCACCTGTGGTTACTATTATGGGTCACGTTGACCATGGTAAAACTTCACTGCTCGATGCTATTCGCAAGACCAATGTTGTAACTGGTGAAGCCGGTGGCATTACGCAGCATATTGGTGCTTACCAAGTGAAGACCGACAATGGTTTGGTGACATTTATTGATACGCCTGGCCATGAAGCCTTTACCTCCATGCGGGCACGCGGTGCCAAGGCCACGGATATTGTGGTGCTTGTTGTTGCTGCTGATGATGGTGTGATGCCGCAAACTGTGGAAGCGATTTCACATGCGCGTGCAGCTGGTGTTCCAATCATCGTGGCGATCAACAAGATCGATAAGCAATCTGCCAACCCAACGCGGGTGCGCACGGATTTGCTGCAGCATGAAATTGTTGTGGAATCTATGGGTGGCGACACCATGGATGTTGAAGTTTCTGCTCAGAAGGGCACGAATCTCGACAAATTGCTCGAAGCGATTTTGCTGCAAGCAGAAGTGCTCAACCTTAAAGCCAATCCAAACCGCGAAGCTTCTGGCCTTGTGGTGGAAGCGCAGCTTGATAAAGGCCGTGGCCCAGTTGCCACGGTTTTAGTTCAGCGCGGCACTTTGAAATTGGGTGATTTGTTTGTGGCAGGTTCCGCTTGGGGCCGGGTTCGCGCGCTCGTCAATGATAAGGGCGAGCATGTTAAAACTGCTGGACCATCAGCGCCGGTTGAAGTTCTCGGGTTGAATTCTGCACCTGAAGCTGGCGACAGATTCGACGTTGTTGAAAATGAAGCGCGTGCGCGCGAAATCACGGATTACCGTGAACGCAAGCGCCGCGAAACCCGTGGCACTGGCATGGTTCGTTCGTCACTTGAACAGATGATGAGCCAGCTCAATCAATCTGGCCGTGCGGAATTCCCAGTTTTGGTGAAGGCCGACGTGCAGGGTTCTGCTGAAGCCATCGTTCAGGCACTTGATAAAATTGGCAATGAAGAAATTCGTTCGCGCGTGGTGCATTATGCCGTGGGTGGTATTTCGGAAAGCGATATCAACTTGGCTGCGGCATCTGGTGCTGTGGTGCTGGGCTTTAACGTGCGTGCCAATGGCCAAGCGCGCGATGCCGCACAAAAGCAAGGCATCGAAATTCGCTACTACAATATTATTTACGATCTGGTGGATGATATTAAAGCCGCGATGGGTGGCAAGCTTGCTCCTGAAGTGCGCGAAACATTCCTTGGCAATGCGAAAATCTTGGAAGTGTTCAACATCACCAAGGTCGGCAAGGTTGCGGGTT
>JAYUPT010000276.1:0-6402 GCA_043759965.1 Aestuariivirga sp.
TCTTCCTTTGGTCTTGCTGACCCGGGAAGCGCTATTCTGATTTTGAGTAAGCGGCGCCCAGCCAGCGATTATTTTCGCTAGATAATAATGCTGCAAATAATGCAGGCAAATGGGCGATAAGTGATCATATGACCAAAATGCTTGATTGGCGGGCTTTCGTCAAGGGCTGGCGAAAAGCGGGGTTGCTATGCCGTTAACGCAGATGTGGGCTGGTGCTGCTGCTGTTACAAAGGCCCATGTTCCAGAATCAGCATCGCTTAGGATTGGTCCTCGTGGCTTGTGCTGCGTTGTGCTGGTCGTCCTCCGGTTTGTTCACGCGGGCCATATCGGCTGAATTGTTTAACATGCTTTTCTGGCGTGGACTTTTTTCTGGCACGCTGGTGTTGGCGGCATTTTTCATCATGGAAGGCAAGGCCGCCCTGCCCGCTCTCAAAAAACTGCGCTGGCCTTCGCTCGCGGTGGCGGTGCTTTCGGCTTCCGGCATGATCACGGGCATTGGTTCACTGCGATATGGTTCAATCGCGGACTCGATGGTGATTTATGCCACAGTGCCTTTCATCACAGCGGGCATTGCATATTTTGCCATTGGCGAAAAACCCTCGCGGTCAACATTGATTGCCAGTGCCGTGGCATTGGTGGGGGTGATTGTGATGATTGCGGGTGCTGGCTTTGGCGGCTCAATGCTTGGCAAAGGTTTGGCCCTTCTTATGACTTTGTGCATGGCCAGCTTTTCAGTTTTGCTGCGGCAGAACCGCAATGTGCCTATGCTGCCTGCGATGGCGGGATCAGCTTATCTCTGTGCATTTTTCAGTTTTTGGTTCGCCAGCTCCACCAGCGTTTCAACCCATGATTTGGTGTTGATCGCAAGCTTTGGCATTTTGCAAAATGGCGCGGGGCTGATTTTTTACACGCTAGGCTCACGCAAAATTCCGGCAGCGGAAGCCACATTGCTGGCCGCCCTTGAAGTGCCGTTCACGCCATTTTGGGTGTGGCTGCTGATTGGGGAGGTTCCCGGCTTTTACACATTGATTGGTGGGGCAATCGTTCTCACCGCCTTGTTTGCCCATATTGTGAACGAGCTGCGCGGGAAGACCCCCGCACAGCCCGAAGGTTTTGAAATTAGCGCTTAAGTTTATTCTGCCGCTTCAACAGAATCCTCATCGTCCCAAACTTTAGGGCGAGAGGCCATTTCCTTTTTCAGCTCTTCAGCTACCAAGAATGAAAGTTCCAAAGCTTGGGCTGCATTCAAACGCGGGTCGCAGAAGGTGTGGTAACGGTCATTCAAGTCTTCATCGCGCAGGGCACGAAGGCCGCCGGTGCATTCGGTCACGTCCTTGCCAGTCATTTCCACATGAACGCCGCCAGCATGGGTGCCTTCCGCTTGATGCACACCCATAAAGCGGCGCACCTCAGTCATAATGGCATCGAAGGGGCGGGTTTTATAACCTGACGTTGCCTTGATGGTGTTGCCATGCATTGGGTCACATGACCACACAACCACGCGGCCTTCACGCTTCACAGCTTTGATCAAATCGGGTAGATGCTTTTCAACTTTATCGGCGCCGAAGCGGGCGATCAAAGTCAAGCGGCCTGGTTCGTTTTCTGGGTTCAGAATGTCGATCAGTTTGATCAACTCATCTGGCTTCAATGATGGGCCACATTTCAAACCGATTGGATTTTTGATGCCACGCGCAAATTCCACATGGGCATGATCAAGTTGGCGCGTGCGATCGCCGATCCACAGCATGTGGCCAGACGTTGCATAATAATCGCCGCTGGTTGAATCATTGCGGGTCATCGCTTGCTCATAACCAAGCAGCAAAGCTTCATGGCTGGTGAAGAAATCAGTGGAGCGCAATTGCGGCGCAGTTTCGGCGGTAATGCCGCAAGCGCGCATGAAACCCATCGATTCCGTGATGCGATCAGCCAGTTCTTGATATTGCTCTTGGGCGGGCGAATCTTTCAAATAACCAAGTGTCCATTTATGCACATGTTCAAGGTTGGCATAACCACCTTGGGCAAAGGCGCGGAGCAAATTGAGCGTGGCTGCTGATTGGCGATACGCCATAATCTGACGCTCCGGGTCTGGCACGCGGCCAGCCAGAGTTGCTTCTGAGTCATTGACAATATCGCCCCGGTAAATCGGGTATTCCACGCCGTCGATTGTTTCAGTTGGTGAAGAACGTGGCTTGGCGAATTGGCCGGCAATGCGACCCACTTTTACAATGGGCAGGCCGCCAGCATAAGTCATCACCACGGCCATTTGTAGAAACACGCGGAAGAAATCGCGGATATTGTCAGCCGAATGCTCAGCGAAGCTTTCAGCACAATCACCGCCCTGAAGAAGGAAACCCTTGCCCTCGGCCACACGCGCCAGTTTGCGCTTTAATTTGCGGGCCTCACCTGCAAAAACCAGAGGCGGAAAGCCAGCAAGACGCGCTTCAACCACTTTCAGTTTTTCAGCATCAGCATAATCCGGCATCTGCATCACCGGAAATTTGCGCCAGCTATCAGGTGTCCAATTCGAATTCATCACAATTACTCCACACAATATGGTGCTTATATATAGATTGATTGTGCAGTGCACCAGCCCTGCATTTTGTTGATTGGTGTATTGAAATCAACTCAAACTTAACCAAACCACCCTAGATTGTGAAGCTTGGGTTATTACGTCGAGGTTTGCGATGATCAATCTTTTTGAAAAAACCAATTGGCAAGGGGCTTATATTTTTCTGACAACTGGCCACCCGCCTTTGATTCTTGAGCTTTTGGCCATCAACACAATTTTTCTCATTCTCTTCATCTTGCGGCGCATGACTGGCATTTACACCCGAAAAGCCCACACAACTTATGTGGTGCAGGCACTTTTGATTTTGGGCAATGGCGCAGTGCTGATGCAGAGCGAGCTTTCACCTTACGCATCAAAGGTTATTAACAATCTCAACATTTTATAGATCAGCATAGGATTCCACTGCTGATTTATAAGCTATTTGTTTATCGACATTCCAATAGCGCAAATTATCCAAGCTGATGGGATCACCCGTTACACCACAGCGCACAAAATCACCCTCACGCAAGATTTGATAATCTGCATCCAGATATTTCAACTTGGCTTCGCGTTGGGCTGGCACAATGGGGTCAATGAAGTTCATAGGTTTTGAGATAGCCATTTCTCAATTGAATTAAAAGAGCGAGCCTTGCGATTTTTTGGGGGTGGGTGAAACCGCCAAGCGACCATCAGCCATTTCAATTTCCAGCGCTGCGGTGGGTGCAATGCCATTTAGCCCACGCAGCGGCTTGTTCTGCGCGTCCCGCACCACGGCAAATCCGCGTGCCAAAACTGAACGATAATTGAGCGAGCCGAAAAGTTTGGCTTCCGCCTGCAAGCGTTCTTTCTTACGCGACACAGCTTGAATAAGGGCGCGAGACATTCTGCCATTTTGATCGCCTAAGCGGCGGCGCTGTTCAGTTAGCCGTTGCTGCAATGGTTTCACAGAAAGGCGACCAGCATTTTTGGCAAGCCGCACAGCGTGGTCTTGCACGTTTGCCTTCAGGGCCTTGGGCAATTTTGCGGTTGAAGAATCTAAACGCTGACGAGCGAGGGCCAAAATCTCATCCGGCTTAGGGAGTGCGCGCGCGGCGGAGCGCAAACGGATCTGGGCATCCCCCACAATGCGGTTGAGGGTGCGCTTCTGGCGGGCATTGAGCGAGGCGAGTTCGGCCAGCAAATCTGCCCGCACTGGCACGGCGCGTTCGGCTGCGGCCGTTGGTGTGGAGGCACGCCAATCTGACGCGAAATCAATCAATGTGGTATCGGTTTCATGGCCAATGGCCGAGATCAAAGGAATTTCACTTTCCGCTGCGGCCCGCACCACAATTTCTTCGTTGAAGGGCCAGAGGTCTTCGAGCGAACCACCGCCGCGCGCGACAATAAGCAAATCTGGTTTATTCACCATGGCGTTGAACCCATGGATGGCGGCGGCCACTTCGCTTGCTGCCGTCTCGCCCTGCACCCGCACCGGCCAGACTATAACATGACGCGGGAAGCGGTCATTCAAGCGGTGCAGAATATCGCGGATTACAGCACCTGTTGGCGAGGTTACAATGCCGATGGTGGTTGGCAGATAAGGCAGTTCGCGTTTACGGTCTTGATCAAACAAGCCTTCGGCAGTTAGCTTTTTCTTGCGCTCTTCAAGCAGCGCCATCAATGCGCCCACACCTGCGGGCTCGATATTTTCAATGATGATTTGATAGTTTGACTTGCCGGGATAAGAGGTGATTTTGCCAGTGGCGATCACTTCCAACCCTTCTTGCATTTTAGTGCGGAGCTTCGAAAATTGGCCGCGCCAGATCACGGCATCCAGTTTTGCACCTTCGTCTTTCAAGGAGAAATAACAATGGCCGGAACTGTGGGCCCCGCGAAAGCCAGAAATTTCACCGCGCACCCGCACATGGCCGAAACGATCTTCCAAAGTGCGTTTTAAGGCATGAGAGAGTTCAGTTACGGATTGCTCGCCTAAATTGGCCTTTGCCGTCTCAATGATTTCGCCGGTTTCAGGATCATATTCAGGCATGGTGGACATTCTTGTAGTTTCTCTTGATTCTGGTGGGCGGCGTGTCAGAACCCCTTTATCACAGGATTGGAATCGATGAACGTTCTTTTGATTGGCTCTGGTGGCCGCGAACATGCACTGGCTTACGCATTGGCAAAAAGCCCTCTGCTCACTAAATTATATGCTGCCCCCGGCAACCCCGGCATTGGCAAACATGCTGAGTTGGTTGGGCTTAAAGTGACTGACCATTCTACAGTTATTGAATTTTGCAAATCACATTCGATTGGCTTTGTGGTGGTGGGGCCGGAAGCGCCACTGGTTGCGGGGCTTGTGGATGATCTAACAGCAGCAGGCATTAAGGCTTTTGGACCGACAAGATTTGCGGCCCAGCTTGAAGGCTCCAAAGGCTTCACCAAGGATATTTGTGCGAAGTTTGGCATTCCCACGGCGGCCTATGAACGGTTTAAGGACGAGAAAAAGGCGCTGGCTTATGTGAAGAAAAATGGTGCGCCCATTGTGATCAAGGCCGATGGTTTGGCGGCGGGCAAAGGCGTTACCGTGGCCATGAGTTTGACTGAAGCGGAAAATGCGGTGCGTGAGATTTTTGCTGGCCGCTTTGGCGAAGGCGAATGTGTGATTGAAGAATTTATGGAGGGCGAGGAAGCGAGTTTCTTTGCTTTGACCGACGGTGTGAATGTGTTGCCGCTTGCCACAGCCCAAGACCACAAGCGCGTTGGCGAAGGCGACACCGGACCAAACACCGGCGGCATGGGAGCTTATTCACCAGCGCCTTGCATGACAGATGCTCTGTGCATTGACGTTTTAGAAAAGATCATAAAGCCAACTGTGCGGGCGCTGGCATCGATGGGGCACCCTTATAAGGGTGTACTCTATGCAGGTCTTATTCTCACTAAGCAGGGGCCAAAGCTGATTGAATATAATGCGCGGTTTGGTGACCCTGAAACCCAAGTTTTGATGCCGCGATTGCGTGATGATCTTCTAACTTTGTTGATGGCATCAGTGGACGGAACACTTGATAAAATCTCAGTGCGGTGGCGGCCAGAGACGGCGCTTACTGTTGTACTCTGTGCTAAAGGCTATCCCGGTGAAGTGGCTAAAGGGAGTTATATCAATGGGTTGAATCAAGACTTTGGTAAACACGTTGAAGTGTTTCATGCCGGCACAGCGCTCGATGGTGAGTTTCTGGTTTCTAATGGCGGGCGGGTTTTGAATGTGACGGCGTTGGGCGCAAATGCGCGCGAGGCGCAAGTGGCGGCTTATGCGGCGGTAGATAAAATCGCCTGGCCTGATGGGTTCTGTCGCCGCGATATTGGCTGGCGGGCTTTATAAATTGAAACGTGTTCCTATATTCAATTTATGAACACCTCTCCTAAAATTGGCCTTGCCCTTGGCGGCGGGGCGGCGCGCGGATTGGCGCATATTCCGATGCTCGAAGCATTTGATGAACTGGGGTTAAAACCTTCAGTTATTGCGGGGTGCAGCATGGGAGCGTTGGTGGGGGCTGCTTATGCGGGTGGCATGCCCGCGCGGGAAATTCGTGACCACGCGACGCGTTTGCTCTCTAATAAAATGGATATGGCCAAGCATGTGTTTGGGTTTAAGAAAGCCAAACTCGGCGATATATTTTCATTGAAAGGATTTCTGTCTTTGCATTTAGACGGACAAAACCTTGCTGATATTGCGCTGCCCGATTATTTGCCGCAGCTGATTGAGAACCAAAAAATTCCGTTCAAAGTGGTGGCCACTGATTATGAACGCATGGAGGAAGTGGTGTTTACCTCCGGTTCCGTGTTGCAGGCAGTGGGAGCTTCGATTGCTATTCCGGGCT